>JAXDGI010000211.1:0-24493 GCA_034665145.1 Solirubrobacteraceae bacterium | reverse complement strand
GTTGCCGGGCCGGGCCGGTTCATCACCCAGGAGCTGGGTTGCACCTATCTGGGGGTGGACTTCAGCCCCAGCGCTCTCGACATCGCACGTGAAAGCGCTGGCGACCTTCCCTGTCGCTTCGAGCTCTCGCGAATTCCTCCCCTCCCTCCCGGCCCGTTTGACGTCGTGCTCCTATTCGAGACGATGCTCGCCTTTCCCGAAAAGGACACGCTGCTTCAGGAGATTTCCCGGGCGCTCACGACCGGCGGGCGGTTCGCCTTCACTATGGAAGAGGGCCTGCCTCTCACGGAGGCAGAGCGAGAGCGAATGCCCGACGCCGATACGGTGTGGCTCACCCCGCTGCAGGAGATGCGCACGTGCTTGGAGCGAGTCGGGTTGGTTGTCCGTTGGCAGGATGACTGCAGTCGCTCCCACCGTGCCGTGGCGGATTCGCTGATCAACGCGTTTGCCGCGGACGCGACGGACATTGCCGCGCAGATCGGACGCCGGACATTGGAGGAGCTGCTGGCCGCCCACCGACTCTGGAGCGACTGGCTGCGGAAAGGACGGGTCCGCAAGATCGCTTTCGTTGCCGAGAAGATTTGCGTCCCACCCCGGGCGAGGTCTCACGTCTCCTGCTCTTCTAGGTAGGCGCACAGGCTGTCGTGATCCTCGCTACAGGCAGGACAGCCTCTGAGGTGCGCGCGCAGCCCCGGAACGGCAGCCTCGGCGTTGGCTCCGGCGAGTTCGAGCTCGACGTAAAGGTCAAGGTCGTCGAAGCATTGCTCGCAGGTGACCTCGGGCTCGGACGGTCCGAGTACGCGCGCCAGACGGGCGTTGTCGTGAGGCTCGGTCATGGCGTATCGCTTTCGAATGACTCGATCGCAAACCCCTGCGCTGCGAGGTACGTGCGGAGCTTGCGTCGCGCGTCGTGCAGCGTCTTGTAGAGCGCGCCGCGCGTCGTGCTGAGACGCTCAGAGAGAACGTCGATGGGGACGTCATTGAGAGTGATCGCGACGAGTATCTGTCGCTGGTGCGGAGTGAGCGCGTCCTCGATCGCCTGACGGATGGCCGCGATCAGCTCGCTCGTCTCAGCGCCTTGCTCGGGAGAGGAGCCGAGGTCGGCGATCAGGCCCCAGTGCTCGGCTTCGAGCGGTATCTCGCGACCTTGCCAGGCGAGCCGACGGAGTGTGACGGCGGCTTCTAGCAGTGCGAACTTGTAGGCCCAGGTCGTGAAGCGAGCCTCGCCCCGGAAGTCCTCGAGCTTTGCGAGGATCGCCAGGAGCGCATCATCGGCGCTCTGTTGGGCAAGGTCCTCGCGATCGCCCCCGCGCAAATGAGGTAGCGGCGTGGAACGCCGGTCCAGCTCAAAGCGCGCGGCGCGCAGTAGCAACTCGCGGAGCGCGCGACGTGCTTGGTCGCGCTCATGACCGTCCGAGCGGAGTCGTTGCAGCCAGGCGCGGGACTCGACATCGGAGCCAGGATGCTGCATCGATAAGTCAGAGCGGGACAGCGCCATCGTCTGCCGAACCTCGCGGGAGACGCTAACAGTGCCTGATCTGAGCGTCGTGATCGGCTCGGTCAGCATGGGGCCACCGGGGATAACAAGACGATCGGCAAGCGCGCGCTCATGTCTCTTGGCGTCGGCCAGATGGCGTTCCTTACCTCGTCGCTCCGGAGGTAAGACCGCAGGCCGGGGCGACGCTAACTCGCCATGACAACGAACCGCGGACGCCGCTCACCTCGAACGTCGCAGCGCCTCCGAACATCCTGGTCGAGTGATCGACCGCGCCGCCGCCGAGCGTGCCGCCGCGGAGCTTCTCAGCGCGCTCGGGGCCAACCTCGACCACGAGCAGCTACGCGAGACGCCGCGACGCATGGTCGACGCTTACGCCGAGCTACTGACCCCGCATTGCGGGGCGTGCAGAAATTCGGGGCCACGACCGTCACCTCGGCACTTCACGGCCTGGTTCGTGACGACCCACGCACGCGACCGGAGTTTCTCGCACTCACCGACAAGGAGCGATAGATGAGCCCGCACGCCCAAAGCTTCGTAATCATCGGCGCAAGCCTCACCGGCGCCAAAGCGGCCGAGGAGCTGCGCAACCAGGGCTTCGACGGCCGCGTCGTGCTGATCGGTGACGAGCCAGAGCTTCCGTACGAGCGCCCGCCGCTGACCAAGGACTACCTGCGCGGTGAGCAGCCGCGAGAGAAGACCCGCGTACACGAGGAAGAGTTCTATGAGGAGCACGACATTGAGTTGCTGACCGGGGTCACCGTCACCGCCATCGAACCGGCCGAGAAGCGCATCGTCGTCGACGCAGATCAGTCGGTTACCTACGACCGACTATTGATCGCCACGGGTGCCGAGCCGCGTAAGCTCGATATCGCCGGCGCCGATCTGGACGGTGTCCACTACCTCCGCACGCTGTCGGATTGCGACGCTCTCCGTCAACGCATTGACGCCGGTGGCACGGTCGTGGTCATCGGTGCGGGCTGGATCGGCGCTGAGTTTGCCGCCTCCGCTCGCCAGCGCGGCCTCGACGTAACGGTGATCGAGCCGGCCGCGGTGCCGCTCGAGCGGGTCCTCGGCAACGAGCTCGGCGCCTTCTACCGCGGCGTGCACGAGAGCCACGGGGTCGAGATGCGGATGCATACGGGGGTGGAGGCGTTCGAAGGGTCGGAGTCCGTCGCGGCCGTGCGGACCAGCGACGGGCGGTCGATCGCGTGCGACTTCGTCCTCGTGGGCGTGGGCGTGATCCCGCGTACCCAGCTCGCTGCTGCCGCGGGCGCGAAAATCGAGAACGGGGTCGTGGTCAATCACCACCTCCGAACCACCGTCCCCGACGTCTTTGCCGCCGGTGATGTCGCCAACGCGTGGCATCCCTTTTACCGCCGCAACATCCGTGTTGAGCACTGGGCCAACGCACTCAACCAGGGTCCCGCCGCCGCCCACGCGATGCTCGAACACGATCTCTCCTACGACCGGCTTCCGTACTTCTTCTCTGACCAGTACGAGATCGGGATGGAGTACAGCGGTTACGCCACCGATTGGGACGAGATCATCTACCGCGGAGCGGTAGACAGCGGCGAGTTCATCGCCTTCTGGCTCAAGGACCACCGAGTCATCGCCGGCATGAACGTCAACGTCTGGGACGTCACCGAAGACATCCAGACGCTGATCCGCTCGCGTCACGAGATCAACCCCGCGGCGCTGCGCGACAAGAGCATCCCGCTCGGGGAGCTCACCGATCAGCCCACGCCAGCCGATGCAGCCTAGAAGGGGACCAACGCGCGAGTCGGGACCACCCGAGAAAATCGTGAAGCTGCTCGCTGATGTCTGACGCCACTGGCCGCCCTCCCGTTCCGCCGTTCACCGAGACGACCGCGCGGCAAAAGGTGCAGGCCGCCGAGGATGCCTGGAACAGCCGCGACCCTGACCGTGTGGCCCTCGCCTACACCGAGGATTCCCAATGGCGCAACCGCGACGAATTCTTCCAGGGCCGAGAAGCAATCAGAGCCTTCCTCACACGAAAATGGACTCGCGAGCGCCACTACGCGCTACGTAAGGAGTTGTGGTGCTTCACCGAGAACCGCATCTCCGTCCGATTCGAATACGAATCTCAGGACGCCGTCGGCCGATGGTGGCGTAGCCACGGCAACGAACACTGGGAGTTCGACGAACACGGACTGATGCAGCGCCGCGACGCCAGCATCAATGACTACCGAATCGCCGAAAGCGACCGCCGCATCCGCCGCCGCGACGTCGAGTCGTGAGCCAACACATGCGGATTTGCGCCCGGTTTCCCGAGAGCCGCCTCGGAGCTACGGCGGGCTGGGTCCCGGGGTGCCCGGGGCTGCAAATCGGAGAAAAGTCAAAACAGGCTCCCGGATCTTCTCCGCTTTGCCTCGTCTGCGCGACATCTGGAGAAAACCCGGCGGATCAACTCGGCTTTTCTCCAAATCGCTCCGCGTCAGCGGCTCAAAGGGCTGGCGCAGGCTCGTGATACCCGTCGCCAACAGGGCCCCATCCCAAGCACGGCTCCACGATCAGGGTTCCTGGCCGCCGCGGATCGGCGGCGAGTTTCAGGGCCCACGCGGCAGTCTGTCGCGTAGCCGGCGTTGCGTATTCGCCCTACGCGCGGAGAGTTCCGTCAGGCACAGGCCCCTCCCAACCGTGCCGACGCAACGGCTGTCGGCCTGCCGCGCCGCGACCTCAGTGCGCGGCGCGGCTCCCGGCCGGCTAGTGGTGGTTGGGCCCGTCGTCACTACCGGTCGGCGAGCGGCTCAGTGAGTCGTCGCTGTCGCGACGGTGGTGACGGATGGTGTCGCCGCGGCGATGGCGCTCGCGGTCGAAGCGATGGTGCTCGCGCGAGACGTGGCCGGGAGGGTCGTCGCTACCGTGGCTGGCCAGTGCGACGCCCGGGAGGGCGAGCGAACCTACGGCCGCGATTGAGAGTGCGATCCTCTGAACTCGAGTGGACATGACACTTCCTTCCTGGTGGGGTCAGCGGGCACAACGAAGGCTGAGACTTCGCAGGTCCGGGTTTCAATCGGACTTTGGTCGACCCCAATCGGGACCCTCTCGGGTCCGCGAGGGCGATCACGATCCGTCGATCTTGGGCCCCTGATGGCTTGACGACCCACCGAGCCGGCGCCAGAGCCCTTCCTAGGCGGCAGGCGCGTGGTGTGCCGTTGCTCCGGACACCGTCACGACGGTCACCGCGGTAAACCGAGCGCGGCGACTTTCCGCGCTAGATCCAGGCGGAGCCATCGGGAGAACCGCGCGGGGAGCGTTGAGATGCCTGAAGCGCAAGTTGTTTCCCGGCCGCCCGTCTGCGCGCGCCTCCGATCCGAACCGACCTGACCCACGACCTGACCACCGGCCGACACGGTCTTAGGACCAGCGACCGATTGCGCTTCCGGCGCACCACTGTCATCTTCTTTCGCCGCGGTGATCGACGTGCATGCTCAAGGAGCCCAGAAGTCGCAGGCAACCCCGACAAGGCCGCCCAGCCTGGACGCCCAAGCCGACGGGATGGACAGTGCATCGCCGGATGCACGAACAGGGGCCGAGCTGGGAGCGATGACAGTGCTGGTCGTCGATGACCACCCCGGCTTTCGCGGGGCCCTGGAATCTCTGATCCGCAGCGCGGCTGACCTGCGGCTGCTCGGATCGGCCTCTGGCGGGGCGGAGGCGGTCCTCATGAGCGTGCACCTCCAGCCACAAGTCGTCGTCATGGATCTGGCCATGCCGGGCATTAACGGTGTGGAGGCAACTCGATGCCTCCTAGGCCAGCGGCCCCGACCGGTCATCGTCGCCTTGTCAGGTTCCCACGAGCTGATTCGGGACGCGGTCGCGGCCGGAGCCGCGTTCACGGTGCTCAAGGATGTCGATCCGGAGCGATTGCTCGGATTGATCAGAGCCGCTGGCCGTCAGAGCGCACACTAGGGTTCAATTTCATGCCCGCGTGGAAGTTTCCGGCCGGGCGGGCGTCTGGTCGGGATGGGGGCGGTCGCGGGCGATTCAAGAGTCAGATTTATGACCGAAGCCATCCTCAACTCTCGGCCCCGGCAAGGTCGAGCGCGAAGCAGCTCAGGAGAGCGGCGACGAGGCCGCGGACAGGATCCTTCCCTGGCACGTCTGTTCGCGCGCTTCGCGCTGACCGGCCTGGTGGCGATGATCATCATCGGGGCGGTCGCCTTCGTGGTGGTTCGCCGCTCAGCGACCGCAGGCGCGATTGGGCAGGCCAAGGAGCTAACGCTGCTCGCGGGCCGGGGGATCGCCGAGCCGTTGATCACCCCTGGCGCGCTTCGCGGGGCACCCGAGGCCCTGGCGCGCATCGACCGGGTGGTTCACCGCCGCATCCTGGACAGGACGCCGATCGTACGAGTCAAGATCTGGGATGCCCACGGGCGAATCGTCTACTCAGACGCCCCCCAGTTGGTTGGCTCGGCATTCCCCCTCGGAGCAAGCGAGCGAGAGGTGTTGCGCAACGGCGGCGTCGAGGCCGACGCCAGCGACCTCAACCGGCCGGAGAATCGATACGACCGCCGGTTTACCCGCCTCGTCGAGGTATACGTCGGCATTCACGGGCCGGGCGGAACGCGGTTGTTATATGAGGATTACGAGCGTTCAAGCACGATCTCCGCGAGCAGCCGCCGTCAGTGGGCGGGTCTGCTGCCGGCGCTGGTGGGAGCGCTGCTCGTGCTCTACCTGATCCAGGTTCCGCTGGCTTACTCGCTGGCCCGCCGGCTGCGGACCCGGCAGCGCGAACGCGAGGAACTGCTGCGGCGAGCGATCGAGGCGTCAGATCTCGAGCGGCGCCGGATCGCCGCCGATCTACACGACAGCGCCGTCCAGCGGCTCGCCGGAGTGTCGCTGTCACTGGCAGCGTCGGCGGCAGGAAGTGGTGTCGCCGGAGCCGGCACGACCATGCGCGCGACGATCACTCAGGCGGCATCCGAGACTCGAGAGACCATTCGTGAGCTGCGCACCCTCTTGGTGGACATCTACCCACCCACGCTTCAGCGCTCCGGACTGCGCGCGGCCTTGAACGACCTCATCGCCCCGCTACGGGCAGCCGGGGTGGGCGTGTCACTCCGTGTACCCGAAGCTCCGAACCTTCCCGACGACATCGAAGCCCTGTTCTACCGAGTGGCCCAGGAGGCAACCCGAAACGCCAAAAACCACAGCGAGGCCTCGGAAGTCGAGATCTGGGTGGAAAGGCAAGCCAACCAGGCGATCCTGTCCGTGGTCGACAACGGCCGCGGCTTCTCGACCCAGGGCGAGGATGACCGTGGGCCGCATGGCCATTTCGGGCTTCGGCTGATCCGCGATCTGGTGGACCATGCCGGCGGACGCCTCGCCGTCATCTCCGCCCCAGGCGACGGCACGTCGGTTCGAGTCACGGTGTCGCTGCGATGATCAGGTTGCTGATCGCCGATGACCACCCGTTGGTGCGAAATGCCTTGACACAGCTGCTCGGAGGCGTCGACGAGATCGACGTTGTCGCGGTGGCGGCCGACGGTCGCGAAGCGGTGGACAGAGCGCTCGCGACCTCACCGGACGTGGTGCTGATGGATCTCGAGATGCCGGAGCTCAACGGGATCGAGGCCAGCCGCGCGCTACAAGCGGCAGGTTCCTCGGCGCGGATTGTCGTCCTGACCACGTTCTCGGACCGTGAGCGGATCATCGGCGCTCTCGACGCGGGGGCTCTCGGCTACCTGCTGAAGGACGCTGAACCTGAGGAGATCATCCGCGGCGTGCAAGCCGCCGCCAAGGGCGATTCTCCGCTGGCGCCTCGCGCGGCCCGGGAGATGATCACCGAACGGGTCCAGATGGGGAGCAGTTCAGGATTGAGCACTCGGGAAACCGAGGTACTCACGCTCGTCGCCGAAGGGCTCCCCAACAAACTGATCGCACGCCGGCTGGAGATTAGTGAGAAGACCGTCAAGGCCCACCTCACCAGCGTGTTTGCCCAAATCGGGGTGACAGACAGAACACAAGCCGCCCTCTGGGCGCAACGCCACAACATCCGGTCCTAGCCGACCCTGGTCGGCGCACGAGGCGGCAGTCCGCCTCTCGGGGATTGCCCCCATTTCCCTGATCACCCCGGGGGCTCACACCAGGGGCCACCCCCGTCCTAGGACGTTTGTCCGATTGCGGTTATAGCCGGACAACGCCACGTTCTCATGGTCGTACACGCCCACCTCGAAAGGAACGACATGAGCAATTCTCAGATCACCGACCACCTCGCCGCAGCCGTCCGCGACGGTGTCACCCGCGCTTCTGGGGTGGTCGGACTGGCCGGTATGGGACTAATTCATCTCCTCGACCTCCCGTCCAAGCTGGACGAGACGCCATATATCGGCTGGATGTACATCGCATTGATCGCCGGCGCCATCCTCTGCGCGTTCTCGCTGATGAGGACGGGATCCGACCGGGCCTGGACCGCCGCGGCGGTGCTCGCGCTCGGAGCGATGATCGGCTACACCCTCACCCGCACGGTCGGCCTGCCTGATGCAAACGGCGACATCGGCAACTGGCTCGAGCCGCTCGGGCTGGCCTCTCTCTTCGTCGAGGGGATCTTGGCCTGCCTCGGCGTCTACGTCCTCGGGGCTCGCGGGTGGCTGCCCTCAATCGCTAGGGCGGGCCGCACCCCGCTCAACGTGCGAATTACTCAGTAGACGAGCCAAGGGACCCCCCGGGTGGCGCGATAGGACCTCGGTCCTACGACAAACGTCCTATCGCCCGGCCCCGTCCTTCGGCCGATAAGTGAATGCAGGGACCACGTCCCGCACAAGCACGATTTCTTCGTCCGTTTGCCAAAAGGAGCACCGAGATGCGCCGTAGATCGATCGCGCTGACGGCATCAGCCGCAGCATCCGCGCTTACCGTGACGCTGGCGGCCAGCGCCTCTGCGGCGACGGTGAGCGGAGTCGTGGCCCACGACAATGCCAGCGCCCATAGCTTCGTCATCGCCACCCGAACCGGGAAGCTGGTCGCCGTCCATGCCCGGCACCTGCCCAGGGTCGGGAGCCTTGCGAAAGTCTCCGCTCGACCACTGCGCAACGGCACCTTCTCCGCAGTGCGTGTCCGTGTCGGTCGAAAGACAGGACACGTCCGCCTGCGGGGCACCGTCACCTACTCCAGCGCCAGGCACCACGAGTTCGTCGTGTCCGCCCGCGGTGTCTCCGTCCTCATCCACCAGTCCCGTGCTCGCCATCAATCAACGTTCTCGGCTGTGGCGCCGCCGGCGATCGGCACGGTGGTAACCGTCGACGGCAGCCCCGCGGACGACGGAATCGACGCCTCGGGCATTGACGACGCTGGCCCGAACCTCAATGGGTTTGACCTCGAGGGCAACGTCGAAGCCATCAACGCCACAACCCAGACGCTCACGCTGTCCGCCGATGACAGCGAGCAATCCGGCGCGACGCTCACCATCCGAGTCCCTACCGGCTTTGACATCACCACGTTCCGCGTCGGCGCGCCAGAGGAGTTGATCGTCTCGCCGAACCCGGACGGCACGTACACCCTTGAGCAGTCATCCAACGACTCAAGCGGCCGCCAGGCCGACAACCCACAGGAGATACAAGGCGACGACCACGGCGACCAGCATCGAAATGCCGAACAGCAGTGCCTCGCCCTGTCAAACGACCCAACGTTTGCAGGCGCTCACGCCGGCGTGACATTCGTCCAGTTCTACGATCCCAGCGACCTGCGGGCGAGCGACGCGCTCGAAAACTGCACCGAGACCATGTCCGGCGACCACTCGAGCGGATCAGACCGCTCGGGTGGCTCCAGCGGCTCGGGTGGCTCGGGCGGCTCGGGTGGCTCCGGTGGCTCCGGTGGCTCGGGCGGGACGGGCGAGTCCGGCCAGGACGGCTCGGATAGCACGAACGGTGCTAGCGGCTCCACCGGCTCCAGTCGCCGGGAGAGCTGATCCTTCGGCCGAGCTGGCCCTGAAGCCCAGGCTTTCGAGCTGGCGCGGCTCGTGGGCTCAGGCGCTCACGGGCCGTCCCAGCAGGAGCTCATCGCCCTGCTGCCTCGCCGAGGGCGCGCTCGATCCAGTCTCGGGGCGGAAGCCCAGCCTGACCCTCAGAGCTGCGATACAGACGGCACTTCAGCCCGAAGTCCGTGCGCCGTTCCGCGCCCGGTTCGACGTCCACCCCGTCGATCCGCACGCTCGGCGAGCCTAGGAAGCGCGCCTCTTCGGCCTGCTCCGGGGTCCGAATGTGCCGCTGCTCCAGCTCGGCTCCGTGCTCGGCTGCCAGGTCACGCAACGCTGGCAGCAACCTCGCGTGGCTTGGGCAGCCATCGAAGTAGAGAACCTCGATGTTCATCAGGCCCTCACGGCTCGGTGTGGACAACGACATCCTGCATGTGCGGCTGGCCTGCGCGGATGTCGTCCTCAAGGCGGCTGGCCAGCTCGTGTGCGGCGGAGAGTGTCATCTGTAATGACACCCCGACCGAGACGAAAACCACGAGTCCGGCGTCGGCGTGTAAGAGACGAAGCTCGCGGGGCGGCTGGCCTGTCCTTTCGACGACCAGCCGCTCGATGCGCTGGTGTTGAGCGTCGTCTCCCTGGTTGGCGTGGTCTTCCGGGCGCGCGGCGACCGGCTGCTCTAACGGCTCCAGGTGCGTATGGACGTCGTCGACGCCGGGTTCATTGCGCAGGGCCGCCTCGACGCGCTCGGCGACATCATGGGCTTCACCGATGCCGACATCGGCGGCCATCTTGAGATGCAGGGAGACGCTGACACGCCCGCCGGTCTCGTAAATCGTGATGTCGTGTGCCTCCCGGACCAGCGGCTCGGCGAGGGCGACAGCGAGCACGCGGTCGCGCAAGTCCAAGCCGTCCCGGCGCGGCTCGTAGTGGACGACGACGTCTGAGTCCGGAAGCGCACCCCGGACCGCCGTCTCGACTGCGTCGGCAGTGACGTGGCCTTCCACCACAGCCTGCCCAGGCGGAACCGCGATGACGGCGTCGGCGAAGTAGCGGCCGCCGGACTCGCGCAGGCGCAGCCGGCGCAGCTCGACATCACCGCCAAGCTCATCGATGGCCTGCTCAGCGCGAGCCTGGGCGCCCGCTGGAGCGGTGTCCATCAGCACACGCGCGTTCTCGTAGATGAGGCGCCCAGCGGCCACGAAGACGATCGCCGCGACGGTGAGCGCGGCGATGGCGTCCCCCTGCGGGAAGCCGAGGGCGACCGCGGTGAGTCCAGCCAGAACAGCCAGCGAACCCGCCATATCACCGGCAAAGTGAAAGGCGTTCGAGCGCAGCGCGGCGGACCTGTACCTGCGTGCGCTACGAACCGAGACGGCGATACGGCTGCCGTCGACCAGCAACGCGACACCGATGACGGCAAAGACATACCAGTGCGTCGCCAGCGTGTCCGGCTGGCCGGTCAGGCGCCCAACCGCCCCGACAACGATGAACACGCCGCCGCCGAGCAGGATGGCCGCCTCGCCGAGGGCACCGAGGTTCTCCGCCCGGCGGTGCCCGTAATGATGGTCAGCGTCAGCCGGGCGCCCCCCCAGCCGGATAGCCAAAAAGGTCAAGATCGCGGCGACAACATCGCCGCTGGACTCAATGCCAGCCGAGATCAGGGCCAGGCTCCCGGTCGCGATGCCCGTCCCGAGCTTGAGCGCGACCAGCAGAGCCGCGGCAACGACCGAGACCAAAGCCGTGCGCGACTGACCTTCGCTATCGGGAACGGGCTCGCTGGACGGCGATGTCCGCTTTTCGGCAGCCACACTGTCAGCGTAGGTCGGCCGCGCCGCTTATGCGGCGCGCCAACGCCGGGTGCCGCACCCGGACGCTGAACGGTCAGGAGCGGAAGGATCGTGCCGAATGCGGCCTTGACCGGCGGAGTACCCTCGGATTAGGAGGGCAACGAATCGTGACGTCGGCCCATCAGGCTGGCAGCACGACCTGACTTCTCGAGTCCACGAACCGGGGGTCGCCGTGCTTGCCCGTCTGTCCCGTCCGCCTTTTTGGCTCGCCGCGCAGCCCCTGAGTTGCTCGGCGGTGTCGCCGTCATGACGTCTCCGCGGTCCTCGCGGCAGCCCTTCCACGTCCTGATCGTGGGCGGCGGCGTGGCCGCGCTGGAGGCAGCTCTCGCGCTGCGCGACCTGGCTGGCGAGCGCCTGGTGACGACCATCCTTGCGCCTGATCCAGAGTTCGTCTACCGGCCAATGACCGTCGGGGAGCCGTTCTCCCACCCCCTGGCACGCAGGTACCCGCTCGAGGAGATCGCGCGAGACATCGGATTCGAGCTCCGGGCCGACAGTTTCCAGTGGCTGGACGCCGAGGGTCGCACCGTGCACACGGGGACGGGCGAGGCGCTGTCCTATGACGCGCTGCTGCTTGCCCCGGGCGCCCGGATGCATGCTCGCTTCAAGCACGCGACCACGATCGATGACAAGCGGCTCGACGAGCTCTTGCACGGATTGATCCAGGACGTCGAGGGGGGCTACGTGCACCGCCTCGCGTTCATCCTTCCCGGGCGAATGGGATGGCCGTTGCCGCTCTACGAGCTCGCGCTGATGACCGCCACCCGCGCCTACGACATGAACATGGAGCTCTCGATCACACTCGCCACCCCGGAGGACGCTCCGCTGGCGGTCTTCGGACGCGGAGCAAGTGATGCCATCCGCCAGCTGCTCGAGGACAAGGGCATCCTCACGATCACCTCCGCCCACTGCGAGGTGCCCGAGCCGGGCCGGGTCGTAATCAGTCCCGGGTCGCGGCAGCTCCACGCCGATCAGATCGTGGCCATGCCCGAGCTCTTTGGGCCGAGCGTCCGCGGAGTGCCCCTGGGTTCAACCGGCGGCTTTATTCCGGTCGACGCCCGTTGCCGGGTGCGGGGCCTCGAGCGGGTCTACGCTGCCGGGGATGCGACGGACTTCGCCATCAAGCACGGCGGGATCGCCGCGCAGCAGGCCGATGTCGCAGCCCAATCGATCGCCGCCCTCGCCGGCCTCGCCGCTGAACCTCCGCCGTTTCGGCCCGTCATCCACGGGATGCTGCTGACCGGCGGTAAGCCAAAGTATCTCAGTGCCCACATCACCGGTGGTCACGGCTCGAGCTCTGAGATCACCGACTCCCCGACCTGGTCGCCGCCAACGAAAATCGCCGCGAAGTACCTCGCGCCCTACCTAGAGACACGCGACCGCGTGGTGGCGAGCACGCGATGATGGCCGCGATTGTCAACCTCAACCAGCCTGCGCACACGGTGCACTGGCACTTCTTCACGATGACCGTTTCGAACGTCGTGGTGATCGTGCTGATGCTGGTCGTGTTCGTGCTCGCGGTCCTGGTTCCGTTCCCGGGGAGCGGCAGAAAGGGGCGGCCAAGGTGAGCGCCCCGGCGAAGCGGTCCTGGACGGGTGCGGTACGGGAGCGTGCGGTGGCGGCGTTGCCGCCGGAGAAGCTGCTTCCCGACGCTCAGCCCTCGTATATGGCGTCGTGGATCTACGTATTCGGTGTGCTGTCACTCGTGTCGTTGGTGTTGATCATCGCCTCGGGGTCGATCCTCACGTTGAAGGGGCCGGGCTGGTGGCACTTCACGAGTGTCGGGCATTTCTTTAACAGCATTCACCTGTGGTCTGTGGAGTTGTTCTTCTTTTTCCTGGTCATCCACCTGTGGGGGAAGTACTGGATGGCCGCCTGGCGGGGAGGTCGCGCCCGGGTGTGGATGACCGGCGCGGTGGCGTTCATCGTCGCGGTCCCGTGTGCGCTGACCGGCTATGTCTCTCAGCAGAACTTCGACGCGCAGTGGATCTCGACGCAGGCCAAGGACGGGCTGAACGCTGCCGGCGTCGGTGCGTTCTTCAACGTCACGAACTTCGGCCAGATGTACAGCTATCACGTGCTGTTGCTGCCGTTGGCGGTGGTGGCGCTCGTGGCCGCTCACATCCTGCTGGTCCGTAAGCACGGGATCGTGCCTCCGTTTGAACTGGCGCCGCGCGCCAGCGCGGCTGGGCTCGAGACGGAGGGGCGGCCCGTGGCCCGGGAGGACCACGGGTCCGGAAATGGGGCGCGTCATGGCTCCGGCACTGAGTCGCATCCTGTCGCCGAATCTGGCTCGCCCCGACCTGGGAGGACGACATGAGCCGCGCGAGTCGGCGTCGGGACGACGAGCGCTATCGCCAGTGGACGGGCACCTATCGCCCCTACGACATCCTCAGGGAGGCAACGATCGCGCTCGGGGTCGTGCTCGCCCTCGTGATCGGACTGACGATCCTGTTCTCATCCCCTGACGATCCGCCGAGCACGATCAAGCAGTGGTCTCACACCGACCCGGTCGATTTCGTCACCACGGCCACCACCGAGCTGGACGGCTCGAGTGGAACCGGCGGCTACGGGCCGCCCTACAACCACAACGGCGACGGTCAGCACATCGCCTTCGTCTACCCCGCGAAGTGGCTGGGGGTCAGCCATCCGATCGACACCGCACGTGACTTCGTGCTCGCCCCGTTGCAGTCGATCACCACCCAGCCCGCACTCCGCACGGCGCTTTCGACCTACCAGGCCGCTCCGGCCAAGACGCAGGCCGCCTGGACGACCGCCTATGAGGCGGCGCTCGGCAAGGCCTCAGCCACCCCGAGTGGCTCGATCTCTGTCGCGGCGGGTCACTACGGCCCGCTGCCCACGATGATGGCATCGCTGCTGACTCTCGCTCAGGGCGGCGGGCTGGACGGCGCGCTGCTGACCGGCCGGCAGTTCTACCAGACCGACTACACCAAGCCGCTGCTGTTCATGGCCGACGGCAGCGTGCTCGCCAACCGAGCTCAGGCGCAGCATCTGCTCGGAACGCAGTGGGGGATGATGAACGAGACGGGAAGCTACCCCGGCCAATCCTGGCTGTGGCTCTACACGTTCTGGTATCAGATCAAGCCGTTCTCCACCTCGGCCAACGCTGACGTTCTGGTCATGGGTGTGATGGGCGTGCTCAGTCTCGCGTTCATCCTCATCCCCTTCCTACCGGGCGTGCGCGACCTGCCCCGCCGCATACCGATCTACAAGCTGATCTGGCGCGAGCACTACCGCACCCAGCAGGCTGTAGGACCCCCCGTATGAGCAAGCCAGCAACCGCTCATTCCAACGGCACCGTCACCCACGCGGCCGGGACCGAACACTCGACACACCCGCCGACCGAGATGCTCGATCTGGACCGGCCCGAATGTCTGAGGCTGCTCGCCGCGACCGATGTCGGGCGGGTCGCAGTCAGCGTCACCGAATGGGACCATCCCATGATCCGACCCGTCAACTACGTGTTCGACACATTCTCGCAGTCGGTCCTGATCCGCACCGCGCCCGGATCTAAGCTGCACGCCATTCTCCGCTCGGCGAGAGCAGCACTCGAGATTGACGGTCTTGACCCCGCCGGACGCCTCGGGTGGAGCGTCATCGTCGTCGGCGTCAGCGAGGAGATCACCAACCCGTCCGAGCTACGCCGGATCAAGGGTCTCGGACTCAAATCGTGGGCGCCGGGCCACAAAGACCACTGGATTCGGATCCGTCCCAACGTCGTCTCCGGCCGGCGGATCTCAGATTCCAAACCTCAGTGACGACTAGCGACTCGCTGGCGGGTGACCTCTGTCTGCGCAACGGGGTGGTGGTCTCAGTCCGGCCGGTCACGGCCAACGACGAAGCAGCGATTTACGCGTTCCTCACCGCCCTCAGCGACGTTTCTCGGCGTCTGCGCTTCTTCAGCGGCGCTGCCGACCTCCGCGCCGAGGCGCGCCGCGGGGCGGCTGGTGACGACGCCCAGCACCACGGTGTCGTGGCACTGACACCTGAACGCGGTGTCGTCGGTCACGCGATCTATGTCCGTCGTCCCGCGTCTGAGAGAGCGGAGGTGGCCGTCGAGGTGGCCGACGACTTGCACCATCTCGGGCTGGCAACCCTGCTGATGATCCGCTTGGCGCAGTTCGCCGAGGAGCATCATATCCCGCGCTTCTTCGCCGAGGTGCTCCCGGAGAACCGCGACATGCTCGCCGTGTTCCGCGACGGCTTTGCCGCCGTGACCACGGCCGGCCGAGACGAGATCGACCTTGAGTTTCCGACCTCGAGCTGGCGCAGCGCCCATGCCCGGTTTGAGCCGTGAGCGAGCATCTGAACCGACCGCCGCGTGCTCCGGCGACGGCAATCGCGCCGAACCACAACGGTGCGAAAACCCTCGAGGGCGACTTGGAACTACTCCATCGCTACTGGCGCGCGGCGAACTACCTGTCCGTGGGCCAGATCTATCTGCTCGATAACCCGCTCCTGAGCGAGCCGCTGACCCTCGAGCACATCAAGCCGCGCCTGCTCGGCCATTGGGGCACCACGCCAGGACTGAACTTCATCTATGCCCACCTGAACCGGCTGATCAAAGCCCGCGACCTCAGCGTTCTGTATGTGACTGGTCCCGGCCACGGAGGACCGGGTTTGGTCGCCAATACCTACCTCGAGGGCACCTACAGCGAGGTCTATCCCCACATCGGGCGTGACCGCGAGGGCCTGAGGCGGCTGTTTCGCCAATTCTCGTTTCCAGGTGGAATCCCGAGTCACGTCGCGCCGGAGACACCCGGATCGATTCACGAAGGCGGAGAGCTGGGCTATGCACTCCTGCACGCCTACGGGGCGGCGTTTGACAATCCCGATCTGCTGGTGTGCTGCGTGATCGGTGACGGGGAGGCTGAGACAGGGGCGCTGGCGGCCAGCTGGCACTCGAACAAGTTCCTCAACGCCGCCCGGGACGGGGCGGTCCTCCCGATTCTCCACCTCAACGGCTACAAGATCGCCAATCCGACGATTCTGGCCCGGATCCCTGAAGACGAGCTGCGGGCCCTGCTCGAGGGATATGGCTATGCGCCCCGGTTCGTGGAGGGTTCTGACCCTGCGGTGATGCACGCGCTGATGGCGAGCACGCTGGACGAGATCGCGACCGAGATCGCCTCGATACAACGTGCGGCGCGAACTAGATCGGCGACGGAGCGTCCGCGGTGGCCGATGATCGTGTTGCGCACTCCGAAGGGCTGGACCGGTCCCAAGGAGGTCGACGGGCTGCCGGCTGAGGGCTCTTTTCGCTCCCATCAGGTTCCGCTGGCCAACCTGGCCAGCAACCCCGGGCACGTCGTCCAGCTTGAGGAGTGGATGCGCTCCTACCGGCCTCAGGACCTGTTCGACGAGGACGGTGCTCTGCAAGAGGAGCTGGCCGATCTGGCGCCGCGCGGAGAGCGCAGAATGGGTGCCAATCCTCACGCCAACGGCGGCGTGCTGCTGCGCGATTTGGTCTTGCCCGATTTTCGGTCCTACGCGGCCGACGTTCCCAAGCCGGCGAGCACGTCCAGCGAGCCAACGCGAGCGCTTGGCGCGTTCCTGCGCGACGTCATGCGCCTCAATGCCGAGCAGGCGAACTTCCGCTTGTTCGGGCCCGATGAGACGGCCTCAAACCGCTTGGGCTCGGTCTTTGAGGCCACGAACCGCGCCTGGGAAGCGCCGACTCTGCCCACCGACGATCACCTCGCCGCGGACGGTCGGGTGATGGAAGTCCTCAGCGAACATCTCTGCGAAGGATGGATCGAGGGCTATCTCCTCACCGGCCGCCACGGCCTCTTTAATTGCTATGAGGCGTTCATCCACATCATCGACTCCATGTTCAATCAGCACGCCAAGTGGTTGAAGGTCACGCGCGAGATCCCGTGGCGTGCGCCGATCGCGTCGCTGAATTACCTGTTGAGCTCACACGTCTGGCGCCAGGATCACAACGGCTTCTCCCATCAGGATCCCGGGTTCATCGACCACGTCGTCAACAAGAAGGCAGAGATCGTGCGCGTCTATCTGCCCCCTGACGCCAACTGTCTGCTCTCGGTGGGCGACCACTGCCTGCGCAGCCGTGGCTACGTCAACGTGGTCGTCGCCGGCAAGCAGCCATCGTTGGACTACCTGACCATGGACGAGGCGATCGCGCACTGCACGCGAGGTCTAGGCATCTGGGACTGGGCCAGCAACGACCAGGGTGAGGATCCCGACGTCGTAATGGCCTGTGCAGGCGACATTCCCACCCTGGAGACGATCTCCGCGGTCGCCCTCCTGCGCGAGCATCTCCCGCAGCTGCGCGTGCGGGTGGTCAACGTGGTCGATCTGATGCGCCTGGAGCCCGACATCGAGCACCCCCACGGGCTGCCCGACCCTGAGTTCGACGCGCTGTTCACCATCGATAAGCCGGTGATCTTCGCTTATCACGGCTATCCCTCCCTGATTCACCGCCTCACCTATCGCCGGCGCAATCACGGTGGGATCCACGTGCGCGGATACAAGGAAGAGGGGACGACCACGACCCCATTCGACATGCTGATGCTTAACGACATGGATCGATTCCACCTGGTCATGGACGTGATCGACCGCGTTCCCAGCCTTGGGTCGCGCGCATCCGCGCTTCGGCAGCAGATGGTCGACGAGCGTCTGCGTCACCGCGCTTACACGCGAGAGGTCGGAGACGACCCACCCGACGTACGCGACTGGACCTGGCCCGATACGCCTCGCGCCGTCCCGGCCTGACACCCCCCACGGCAGCATGAGCACACCAACCGCCCAGCCGACCCGGGCGGCTTCGCTGGCCCTCGCTGATGCAGCCGGCGACTCGATAGAGGACGTCTTTCACCAGCTGGCCAGCTCAGAAGCGGGGCTCGCCGAAGCCGAGGCCACGGCGCGGCTGGCTCGCTTCGGCCCGAACGTGTTACCCACCCGCTCTGTCACCGCGTTCGGGATCCTGCTCGGCCAGCTGCGCAACCCGTTGCTGATGCTGCTGCTCGGCGCCGCGGTGGTCTCGGCATTCACGGGCGGCCTGACCGATGCGGCAATCATCGCTGCGATCATGCTGCTGAGCGTTGGACTCGGCTTCGTCAACGAGTACCGCGCCGCGAAGGCGGTGGCCGCGCTGCACGGCGACATCCACTACCAGGCGCTGGTCTGGCGCGACGGCGCGCAACGTGATCTTGATGTGGGCCTTCTTGTTCCGGGTGACGTGGTGACGCTGCGGGTGGGCGGCGTGGTTCCTGCCGACGTCAGGATCCTCGAGGCCGACCAGCTCGAGTGTGACGAGGCGGTCCTCACCGGCGAATCGATGGCGGCGGCCAAGACACCGGACCGCGCCAACACAACAGACTCAGCTGTCGACCTGCCTTCGTGCGCGTTCATGGGCACGGTTGTTCACCAGGGGGCAGGTCGGGGGGTGGTGGTCGCCACCGGCGCAGGGACCGCCTTCGGAGCGATCGCCGTCGGCCTGGGCGAGCGTCAGGCTGAGACCGCCTTCCAGGTCGGCCTTCGCGACTTTTCGGGCTTCCTGGTGAAGGTGGCCGGTGCGCTGACCATCGCGATCTTCGTGATCAACGTCGCGCTGTCGCGGCCGTTGCTTGACGCCTTTCTTTTCAGCTTGGCGATCGCGATCGGTATCACCCCTCAGCTGTTGCCTGCGATCGTCTCGGTCAGCTTGTCCGCCGGGTCCAGAGCGCTGGCTCGAAAGCGGGTCCTGGTCAAGCGACTCGTCACGATTGAGGACCTCGGCAACATCGAAGTGTTGTTTACGGACAAAACCGGGACCCTCACCGAGGGGGCGATCACCTTTCACGAGGCACTCGATCCATCCGGCGGCGCTGCGTCCCCGCCACTGCTGCTTGGGCTGCTGTGCAACGAGGCGACGATGACCGCCGACGGGCCGATCGGAGGCAACGCTCTCGATCAGGCGCTCTGGCGCGCCCCGGCGGCCGAGTCCTTGCTCGACGAATTCGCGCCGTTCACGCGCCTTGGTGCCCTTCCCTTCGATCACGCGCGTCAGCTCGCAACAGTGCTCGTCCGCGCCGAGGACGGCACGATGACGCTCGTCACCAAGGGTGCTCCCGAGGCCGTTCTCGCCCGCTGTCTCGACCAACCCGCTGGCAGCGGTGCGGTTCTCGATGGTCTGTTTTCGGACGGAGCGCGGGTCGTGGCCGTCGCCACCCGGGCGGGCCACGGGCTCAGTCGACTCACCGTCGACGATGAGCACGATCTCGAGCTGGCCGGCTTTCTCAGCTTCATCGACCGGCCCAAGGCCGACGCCGGCACCTCACTCGTCAAGCTGCACCAACTCGACATCGCGGTGAAGGTGATCACCGGCGACAACGGCACCGTAGCCGCCAAGGTCTGCCGTGACATCGGACTTGACGTCGAGGCGATCCTCACCGGCGCCGAACTCGAGCGACTCGACGACGACGCCTTGGCCGCCGCGATTCCGCACACCACTGTGTTCGCGCGGGTCAGCCCCGATCAGAAATCGCGAATCATCAAGCTCGCCCGCAAACGCGGCGCAGACGTCGCCTTCCTCGGCGACGGCGTCAACGATGCTGTCGCGCTGCACGCTGCCGACGTCGGGATCTCGGTCGAATCCGCGACCGACGTCGCCAAGGATGCGGCGGACATCGTGCTGCTCGACAAGGACCTGGGGGTGCTCGCCGACGGCGTCATGGAAGGACGACGCATCTTCGCCAACACGATGAAGTACGTCCTCATGGCGACCTCGTCGAATTTCGGAAACATGTTCTCCGCGGCCGGCGCTTCGCTGTTCCTGTCCTTCTTGCCGATGCTTCCGTCCCAGATTTTGCTCAACAACCTGCTCTACGACGTCGGCCAGCTCGCGATCCCCACCGACCACGTCGACTCCGAGGTCCTCGCCCGACCTTCAGCCTGGGACATCGCCTTCGTGCGCCGTTTCATGGCCGTGTTCGGACCGGTCAGCTCAATCTTTGACTTCATGACCTTCTACGTGATGCTCGTGATCCTGAGCGCCGGTCACAACGAGTTCCGCACCGGCTGGTTCGTCGAGTCCCTCGCGACCCAGACCCTCGTCGTGTTCGTGATACGCACCCGCCGCGTCCCGTTCATGCGCAGCCGCCCAAGCCGGGCGATGATCGCGCTGCCGATTGTCTGCGCTGCGGTCGGCGCACTCCTCCCGTTCACCCCCCTTGCGCACGTGCTCGGGTTCGCCTCGCTCCCGCTCGAGTTCTTCCTCATCCTCGTGGGCATGATTGCCGCCTACCTAGTGCTCGCCGAGGTCGTCAAGGCGCGCTTCTACAAATCGCAGTCCCGAACCCACGGAGCGAAGCCAACTCGGGGTGATCGCCATCACCGTCACGTCCGCCGACGGGCCGCACGATTCAGACGCCGTGACGCTGCCTCCCCCTCGGCTAGCGGCGTTTAAGCCTCTGCTCCTAGACAAGCAGGTCCCGGACTTGACGTGCGATCTCGGCATCTTCGCGTGCCTCGATCACGAAGACGCGCACGCTCGACCTCGGCGCCCCGATCTCAGCGTCCGGAATCGCCTGCGCGTTGCGGCCCTCATCGAGCACCACTCCCAGGAACCCGAGCTCCGCCGCCGTCGCCTCGCGGACCGGTGCTGCCCGCTCCCCTACGCCACCCGTGAAGGCCAGCACGTCGAGCCCGTTCATCGCCGCCGCCATCGCGGCGATAGCTGCCCTTAGGCGGTGAACATAGACGGCCAGCGCGGTCTGGGCTCTGTCGTCATCACGCGCGAGGAGCACGCGCATGTCCGCCGTTCCGGAGAGCCCAAGCAGCCCTGAGCGGTGTTCGAGTCCATCATTCAGATCCTCGATTGAGACATCGCCGTCGCGCAACATCCAGAGCAGCAGACCAGGATCCACCGAGCCCGAGCGGGACGCCATCACAAGCCCGTCCAGCGGGGTAAAGCCCATCGTCGTGTCCACCGAGCGCCCGTCGCGGATCGCGGCCAGCGATGCGCCTGCTCCCAGATGGCAGGAGACGACCCTCAGGTCATGGCACCCCGTCTGCTCGGCCACGGTTCGAGCAACATGGGCGTGCGACAGGCCATGAAAGCCGAATCGGCGAAGTCTATGCTGCTCGACCCAGTCCGCCGGCAGGGCGTACAGCGCCGCGCTCGCCGGTAATCCCGCATGGAAGGCCGTGTCGAAGCAGGCGACCCCGGGCAGATCGGGATACACGGACTCAACGGCTTCGATCCCCACCAGCGCGCGGTCCTGATGCAGCGGCGCAAGGCACCGGAGCGCACCGATCCGAGCCACGACAGCATCGTCAATCCGTACCGCCCCCGAATACCACCACCCACCATGTACGACTCGGTGCCCGACCGCATCGACCTCCGGGAGCCCGGCCAGCGCCTCGACCACTGCCTGACGGTCAACATGGCCATCGGGTAGCTCCAAGTCACGGCTCGCGAGAACCGCCAGGGCACCATCAACTATGCGAAGCCTGAGCGAGCTCGAGCCAGCATTGACGACAAGGATACGCAAGCGAACAACGATACGTCGGTCGCCGGGTCAGGCGGGTGGAGCGTCAGCGGACGTCCTGGCAAAGAAGGTCCAGATCGCCTCTGTCGCGCCGAGACTACGGGGATCGGTGTGCGAGCCACCGGCCGCGCCCCCCGACCACGCGTGACCCAGCCCTTCGATCATGAGTAGCTCGTGCATCAGCGCCCCGCCCGCGTCGATCCATCGGGACTGGGTATAAGGACGGCCGCCATCGTTTTGGCCACGCCGCGAGCTTGTGGGCTGCGCCACGGCGTGGTTGCAGTTCTGCGGTGCCGCCAGATGGTTGGCGGCCATCGACTGGCGCAGAACATGCATCGCATTGGCGGGAGCGACGGTCCGGTCGGCATTTCCGTGGATGACCATGCTCGGAACCGCACGGGCGTGAGGGCCCATCGCGGCATGGGCTGCGTGACCGTGGGGGTCGGCGTCGTTGCCGCCTCTCGCCATCGCGCCAAATGCTGACCTCAGGCTGGTCGCCGATTTGTAGGCCAGTCCCGAGTGCACCGCCACCGCGGCGAAGAGGTCGGGATAACACACGCTCAGGATCACCGCCATGGCGGCGCCGGAGGAGAGCCCAGCGACATAGACGCGCTCAGAATCGATCGTGCACCGGGAGTTCGCCTCGATCAGGCCGCCGACGATCGTGGCGATTGCGGCTGGCTCGCCAGCATCGCGCTTTTGGTGCTCGGGAAGAAACCAGTTCCAGCATCCCTGAGGGTTGCGGGCGCGATCCTGGCCCGGATAGACGACCACGAAGCGGTGACGGTCAGCAGCATGGTTCATCAGGGTGGCCGCGGCGAACGTGGCCGGGTCCTGCGTACAGCCATGCAGCATGCAGACGAGCGGGGCTGGCTTGGCGGCGTCCAGCCCGGGCGGGACGTGAACGAGAGCCCGGTCACTGCCATCGACCGTCATGACGTGTTCAAGCCCGGACGGCAGGCCGGGAACGCGACCGAGTGGAAGGACCTTCAGCTCTTGGCTGGGCCGAGCACCGGCCCGGGCGATCGCGGCCTGGTTGGAGGCGTAGAGCTCTCGCCAGTCGATTCGGGGCATGTGATCAGTATAGTGATCACATGCTCGATATACCAGTCAACGACGTCGCGTCGGGACAAAGCTTCGGTAAATGCTCAGCAGCGCTGTCCGCTGCGGCTCGCTGAGTTCGGGGTCACGAAGGATCGCCGCCTCCGTCTCCCGCAGGCCGGGTCCCTCCTCCTCCCCGAGGACTCCTGCGCTGGCGAGCGTCGAGGCCAGCGGCGTCCCAAGAGCAGACGTGATGGCTCGCAATACGCGAAGCGAGGGCTCGTGCAGCCCACGCTCCAACTCGCTGAGGTAGGCGTTGGAAACGTTGGTGCGCGCAGCTAGCTCCCGCAGCGACAGCTCGGCGGCCACCCGCTGCGCGCGCAGCAGCGCACCCAGGGCGGCGAGCTGGGCCTTGGCCGACGCGTCACTCACGCCATCCATCTTCCCTGAGTCCCGGGCGTCACGCCCGCCAATTCGTGGCTCAAGGCTCGGGGTGCTTCTCTTCCCAACGGATCGCGGCGGCGTCCGCGCTCGCGGAGTGACGGCGCGGCGCTGTGGCCGCACGCGCCGAAAGTCTCGTGAGCGTGTCCGGAGTCCCGGACACCTGCCACACCTCTACCGCGCGGCCATCCCGAAAGTGCAGCCAGGTCATACCCTCGATTTTCGTGGCGCCGCTGCTCAGCGGCGCCCCGTAGAAGTCCTGGGCTTGGATTCCGGTGAGGGTGTAGCGCGCGGCGAGGCGGTCCCCACTCGCGATCGTCTCCTCAAGCCTGAGGCGTGCGTTCGGGAAGGCGGCCCAGAGTTGGGTGTAGAAGTGGCGGGCCCCGTCTCTGCCTTCTACACCCGATGGATAGCCATGCAGCACGACATCGGGAGCGTAAAGCTCGAGGTAGCGGTCTCGTCCGCCGGGATCGTTGAACGCGGCTACCGCGCGGCGCACTGATGCTTCATTGGCTTGCGACATGGCTTCCTCCAGTCGTTCTTACACCGCCGCGGAGACGGACCGAGAAAGCAAGTCCGGCCCCGTGAGCACAGGGCCCGTAGTATCGCGGCAGGGACGGTAGTGGGGTGCTGAGCACCGGCTTCGCGTGGCGTGGGGACGTGTCCGCGCCGCGCGCGTATCCTGGGCAACATGTCGGACAAGCGCGCTTCCTCGCTGGGCGAGTTCATCCGTCGGCAGCGTGAGTTGTCAGACGTGTCCATGCGTCAGTTCGCTGAGCTGGCGGGGATCTCAAATCCCTATCTGTCGCAGATCGAGCGAGGGCTACGAGCTCCCTCGGAGCAGGTGTTGCAATCGATCGCGGATGCTCTGAGTCTGTCGGCAGACACGCTCTACGATCAGGCGGGCGTGCCACGCGAGAAGGACGGACCCGCGAAGGTCGTCCAGGCGATCCGGGAGGACGCTCGGCTAACGGGCCGCCAGCGGCAGGCCCTGGTCGAGGTGTACGAGGCGTTTGTCGGCGTCGGGGCGCGCCCACGGCGCAGTTGAGTTCCCTCACAAGCAGAACGGGCCCCGCTTGGGGCCCGTGCTGCTCATGATCGAGGGAACTGCGCCCCTAAGGCCCCGCCACGAGCTAAGCGGCGATCAGCTCGCGCGCTGCCGAAACGCTGACCTTGGTGATCTCCTCGGTCAGGTCGGCGTGCGTCTTGAGCAGGG
>JAXDGI010000210.1:0-3361 GCA_034665145.1 Solirubrobacteraceae bacterium | reverse complement strand
GGTACAGCGACTCCGAGTAGATCGCCGAGAAGTAGAAGGCCATCGGGGCGAATGCGGTGAGCAGCACTGCCAGACGGGCGACCTCGCCGCCGCGGCCGTTACCGAGCGACAGGCGGCCGCCGCGCGCGAGCTCGAGCGTCGTGAGGCGGTGAATGCCGTAGAGGGCGAGCGCCAACGCGATCAGCGACAGAAGCAGCCCGGCGATGACCAGGGGCACCCCGAACATCGAGATCCCTCGCAGCCCCAGTGGGTAGAGCGGGAAGAACGCCGTGCGCGGGGCCGTGAACGGCGTGAGATCCGGGCGATAGCCGTAGTGGGCGATCACCATGTACCAGGCGGCGTCCCAGCGCGCGGCCGGAGCCGCGAGCAGGTCTCCGAGCCACCCGAACCCTCGCGTCAGGCCGTGCGGGTTGAAGGCGCTGCGTGCCGGACCGAAGCCGAACACGAGCAGCGTTCCGACCCCCGCCACCCACACGACCAGCCGAGAGCTCCACAGCGCCCGCCAGCTCTCGCGCGCCGCGGTCATTCGCTCGGCATCCAGCCGGCGCAGTACGACTGCCGGCTCGCTTGCGGTCTCCACGATTGCCAGCTCGGCGGTGTCCGGGTTCATGGTGTCTGCACCGAGCGTAGAGGGCGCCGCGATGTCACCGGCAGGAAATCACATACCGGCGCGGTAATCTCGAAGTTCCGGACATGTCTCGACAAGCACGACAGCGTCGGCGCAGGCATCACGGCGCCGGGGCGACGCGGGTTCTACTCGTCGGCGGAGGTGTGGTCGCGGGCGCGCTTGTCATCGGCGTGATCGCCGCGGTCGGCTACGTGCTCGACGTCGCCCGCTCGGCGCCGGCCATTGCCAAGCTGCACCCCATCCTCGGAGGAGGCTCCTCGCAGGTGTTCGCCTCCGACGGGACGCGCCTCGGCTTCATCCAGTCAGACCAGCTGCGCACGCCGGTCGGCTGGGGTGAAATCCCCGCCGGCCTCAAGGACGCGACGGTCGCGATCGAGGATCAACGCTTCTACAAACACGACGGCGTCGACCTGACTGGCATCTTCCGTGCCGCCATCAAGGACGTCACCCACGGCGCAGCTGTCCAGGGCGGATCGACGATCACCATGCAGCTGATGCGCAACATCTATCTCGGGGGCGACCAGCACACCCTCAAGCAGAAGATCATCGAGGCCAAGCTGGCGCTCGACTACGAGAAAACGCACACCAAGAAGTCGATTCTCACCAGCTACCTCAACAGCGTGCCCTACGGCACCGTCGGTGGGCAGACGGCCATAGGCGTGCAGGCCGCCGCGCGCATCTTCTTCGACAAACCCGCCTCCCAGCTGAACCTCGCGCAGTCGGCCCTGCTCGCAGGCCTCCCGCAGGCTCCGTCGCAGTACAACCCCTTCCGCGACCCGGCGGCCGCCAAGGAGCGCCGCAACGAGGTGCTCACGAAGATGGCCGAACTCCACTACATCACCCCCGGCCAGGCCGCGGCCGCCGAGCACTCGCGCCTGGAAGTGAAGCGCGGCACCTATTACTCGCAGCGGCGGGAGGACTTCTTCTTCGAATACGTGCGCGAGCAGCTCGTGCACCGCTACGGCGAGAAAAAGGTGGCCCAGGGAGGGTTGAAGGTCTACACGACGATCGACCTGAACATGCAGAGGCTCGCGCGCAACGCCATTGCCCAGGTGCTCAACCAGCCCGAAGACCCGGCCTCGGCGATCGTCACGCTCAACCCGGCGAACGGAAACATCGAGGCGATGGCCGAGTCACAGAGCTACGAGAAGTCCCAGTACAATCTCGCGGCGGACGGGCACCGTCAGCCGGGCTCGACGATGAAGGCGATCGACCTGGCCGACGCGCTGTCGCACGGCGTGGACCCGAACAGCACCTATTACCTCTCGCATACGCTCGCTCCGGGCTGGCTGCAGGGCTATCCGAGCTATGAAGTCAAGACATTCGAGGGCACCTCGTTGAACAGGTCCCTCAACCTCGTCAGCGCCACGCTCGCCTCCGACAACACCGTCTACGCGCAACTGGGCGCGGACCTCGGCGAGGAAACGATCACGCAGATGGCCTACAAGATGGGGGTCAAAACCCATCTTTCGAGCTTCCCGGCCGAAGCGCTCGGCGGTCTAACCCTCGGCGTGACGCCGCTGGAAATGGCAGACGTCTACGCGACGCTCGCCGACGGCGGCTGGCGCAACACGCCGATCGCCATCACCAAGGTCGCCTTCCCGGATGGCCACACCGACTACAACTGGGGCAAGCCGCACCGCGTCAAGGTCCTGAGCGACGCGATCACCGCCGAGGAGACGAACATCCTCCACCAGAACGTCCAGAGCGGGACGGCCGTCCGCTCGGCGATCGGCTGCCCGACGGCGGCCAAGACGGGAACGACGAGCGAACTGGTGGACGCCTGGCTCGACGGTTACACCCCGAACTACTCGACGGTCGTGTGGATGGGCTATCCGAACAAGCGCGTCTCGATGACCAGCGTGCACGGTGAACCCCAGCAGGGAGGCGCGCTGCCGGCCGAGATATGGCATACCTACATGGCCGCGGTGACGGAAGGTAAGCCGTGCGTACCGTTCCCGCAGCCGAGCGAAACGCTCTCTTACACTCCGTTCTACGGAAAATTCGCGACCACCGGCCAGGCGCAGGCGCCGAGTGAATCCGAATCCGGCGGCGGTCAGGCCAAGAAATCCCCGCAGCGCCACGGCCGAGGCGGCAATGGAGGCGCAACTCCCGCGCCGGGCGCGCCCGCGCCGCCGGCGCCGGCCCCAACCCCGCCAGTCCCCACGCCCGGCGCCGGAGCGCCATCCCCGCGAACGGGCGGCGCCGCTCCCAACTGACGGTCAGCGCCGCAGGCTGCGGGCCAGCTCCAGCCCCAAACGCGCACCGTTGCGCGCCATACGTTGAATTGCTCAGGTTTGACTAAGCGTCCGGCGATGGACGGTCGAATCAGCTAACGGTCGAAGAGACCGGGGAGCGATCCCCTTCTATCGCGGTGCTTGACGCCGCAGTGAGGAGACGCCCATGAACAGTGGCGTCCCATCGATGCACGAGTCGCCTTCCGGCGACTCCCTCGCAGTAAGCCGCCGTTCTCCGTTCGGAGCCGGCCGCAAGATGCTTCTCGCCGGTCTCCTGACGCTGGGATCGCTCTTTGGCCTGGTCTTTGCTGGCAGCGCGCTGGCGGCGACCGCAACCGTCGGGCTGGGCACCGCTGCCAGCTTCTCGGTGCTCGGCGGCTCGACTGTGACCAACACCGGGCCCACGACGATGTTCGGCGATCTCGGGCTGAGTCCGGGATCATCGGTCACGGGCGCGCCACATGTACTTGGACAGACGCACGTCGATGACGCGGTG
>JAXDGI010000209.1:0-24488 GCA_034665145.1 Solirubrobacteraceae bacterium | reverse complement strand
TTCTGCATGTCGACGACGATCAGCGCCGTCCGTGCGGGGTCCACCTGGACCTCGGGCTGCTCCTGATACTCGGGGACGGTGACGGTGGGGCTCATCCGGACAGCGGATGATCGCCGATCGGCTCAGGCGGGGCTCAGCTCAGGCCGGGCTCAGCTCAGGCTCGGGCTCGGCGTCCGGATCAGAGCCGGAGTCCAGCTGGGGCTCCGGCCCACACTCACTCAGATCGCTGGCCAGGCGGGCAGCGGTGATGCTCTCCCACCGACCGCTCTCCACGAGCGCCGCGCAGAGGCGCCCAGCGTGCTCGAGAGCATCGCGCGCCGCGCTGTCCTGCCTGAGATCGCAACTGAAGATCAGCGTGTCAGCGGCGTATCGAATCCGTTCCTGCTCATCACTCCACAGCTTGCTGGGGCCGAGCCGGTCGAGCGTGTCGATGACACGGCGGTAGGCCTGGGTACGAGCTGGACTCACTGGGCTTCCTCCTGACCGACGCTGTCGTTCTCAGGATCTTGCCCCCGGCGCCCAAGGGCCGCCTTGGCCCGCTGTCCAACGATTGGCCAGCGGGATTGTCCGGGCGCGGCTACTGGTCGTCGAGCTCGCCTTCGCCGGCGACCAGGCCGGGCTCGTCCTCAGCGGCGTGGATCGCGCACAGCGTCGGTCCACCGGACTCGAGCACGGCCTCCAGCTCGGCTGCCGTCAGCTTGGCGCCACATTCCTCGCAGCGGTCGCCCGCGTGTTCGATTGTGTGTTCCGAAAGGCTCATGCCGGCGAGTCTAACCCCACGTCTCGGGCGACTTTGCGCGCATCCTCAGTTGCCGCCATCGCCCCCACCTGACAGCGTCTGAGGACAATGGCAAGCCTGTGTGCACGGATCGGGCACGGTGGGGCCAGCGCCCTGGCGCGCGGCAACACGCTGCCCTCCTTTGACGCCGCCCTCGCGGTGGGAATCGACATGATCGAATTCGACGTTCGGTCGTGGCAGGGGGAACTGATCCTGGCTCACACCCTGCTCGATGCTCGCCGCGGTGCCAATGTCCGGCTGGCGGAGGCCCTGGCCCACCTGAGCGCCCCGTGCTTTTGCGGCGTGGGCCTCAACGTGGATCTCAAGCGCGTCGGTGTAGAGCTCGATCTGCTCGACGCGCTGGGCAACGCCCAGCTGCGCGAGCGGACACTGATCTCCTCCCAGGTCCCGGCCGTTCTCAGCCGCATCCGCGAGCTCGATCCGCAGGTCCGGACCGGGATCTCGATCGGCGGGCGGATCGCCCGCCTCAGTTGCCGCTGGAACAACTGGCGCGTCGAGGTGCTGGCCGGCCTGGCCGATCGGCGCTGGGACGTACTCATGGCCCAGCACCGGCTGATCGATGCTCACCTGCTGCGGGAGGTCAACGCGCGGGGCGGCCAGCTCTACGCCTGGACCGTGAACGAGCGCAGATCGATCGAGGCCCTTCGCGGGCTGGGCGTCCACGGGATCACCACCGCCGATCCGCGGCTGTTCTCGCCCGAGTGAACCAATCGCCTCCGGCGTGCGTTCCTATCCTGAGAGATATGGATACACGCCTCACCCCCCTGACTCAGCGATGAACGCCGAGCGCACCCAGGCCTACGGCCGTGTCATGCAGACCCTGGACGACCTCGGCCCCACCAAGCTGCAGAGCGATGAGCAGGAGCGCATCCGTCAGGACGCCGACACGCTCTTCTTCAGCACCGAGCTGTCCTCCGACCTGGAGGCGCAAGCCGCGCTGCAGGATGTCTTTCACCTGTGCCGCGACCTCGTCGCCAGCGGGCGCTGGGAGGAAGCGACAGCCCAACGTCTGGCCGCCGACCTGCGTGAATGCGGTCCCGAGCCCGACGGCGCCACCCGCCAGGCGGCCTAGGGCCGGCCGTCCGCCGCCGGCGGCCGCAGGTCCTGAAGCGGGCGTGATGATCGATGCGGCGGCGGTGATCATGCGCCTGCGGGAGATCGACGCCCGCAGCGGCGGCCGCCGCGAAGCATGGCGGCCGGTGTGGCAGGCTGAGCGCGAGGCGCTGAACGAGTGGGCGCGCGTGCTCGCGCCGCAGGCTCGGATCGAGCGCGACCGGTTTGCCAACACCTGGTACCTGCTCGATGGCGCCAGCGAGGAGACGGTGCTCGTCGGCAGTCACAGCGACTGCGTGCCGGGAGGTGGCTGGCTGGACGGGATCCTCGGGCTGGCGGCGGGGCTGGGCGTCCTGGGCGCCGTGGCCAGTCAATCTCGACGGAGGGACCAGCCCGCGCAGCGCACGCTCGCGGTGGTCGACTGGGCCGATGAGGAGGGCACCCGGTTTGGCCGCTCTCTGCTGGGCTCAGGCGCCGCTGCGGGAACGCTGACGCGTGACGAGTTTGACGGGCTGCGAACGGCCGATGGCATTCCGGCCCGCGAGGTCGCGGCGCGGTACGGGTTCGATGCCGGCGGGCTGGGCACGCGGTCGCCACGGCTGGCTCGGGTCGTGGCCGCGCTCGAACTGCACATCGAGCAGGGACCGCGCCTGGCTGCCGCGAAACGCAGCCTCGCCGCGGTGTCCGGCTGTCTCGGTGTCCGCCGGCACCGGCTGAGCTTCGTGGGCACCGCCGGCCACGCCGGCGCGACGCCGATGGCCGGCCGCCGTGACCCGGTCCGGGCCGCGGCCCGCTTCATCGATCGCACCGCGCAGGTGGCTGCCGACGCCAACGGGCTGGCCACCGTCGGCTCTCTCGAGGCCGAGCCCGGGCTGCCCACCGCGGTGGCGGCGGCGTGCCGGCTGAGCCTTGACCTTCGTCATGCCCGGCTCGATGTACTCGAGCAGCTCGATGCCGGTGCGCTGGATCAGGCCCGCCGGTGTGCCAACGAGACGGGATGTGAGCTTCACACGACCGATCTCCACCGCCAGGATCCGATCACCTTTGATCCCCGGTTGCTTACCGCTGTGCAACGTGTCGGCCCGGGCGAGCCGCTCGTCTCCGGACCGCTGCACGACAGCGCAGCGCTGGCCCAGGCCGGGGTGCCGACCGCAATGCTGTTCGTCCCGTCGACCGGCGGGATCAGTCACACTCGCTCCGAGGACACGCCCGAGCGCGATCTCCGCGCCGGCATCGAGGCGCTGTGGACATTGGCCTCCGAGTGGCTGCGAGGCGCGTCGTAAGCCCTTCCCGTCGCCGGACCGTCGTGCGCGCCGTCCTGGCCATCGCCCTCGTGGCTGCCGTCGGCTTCGCGCTGGCCAACCTCGTGCCGGGCTCGAGCGGACGGCTGGCTGACGTGCGCGTGGGTTGGCTTGTCGTCGCCGTGCTCGCCGAGACGGTCGCGTTACTTGCCTATTCCGCGTTGTTCTTTTACGTGTTCGGTCCCGGTGAACCGAAGGTCAGCTTCATGCGCAGCGCGCAGATCGCGATCGGCGAGCTGGGCGCCTTCGCGATCGTTCCCACGGGTGCCGGCGGCCCGATCCTACGCGTGTGGGCGTTGCTGGCCAGCGGCATGCGACTCAGTCGCCTGCTTGTGCGCAGCGTGATCCACGCGGTGATCTTCAACCTGCCCTATATCCTCGTCGCGCTCGTGCTGGGCATGGGCGTGCTGCTCGGTCTTGGTCCGGGCCGGGCGCCCACCCTCGTGGCCCTGGCTCCCGCGGGAGTGGTTGTGGTTGCCGCCCTGGTCGCGCTGACCGCCGCCGCCTATGTCCGCCGGCACGGTGACCAGCGGCACGGACGCTGGGGGCGCCTGGGGATAAAGGTGGTGGCCGCGATCCCCGACGGCCTGCACGAGACCCGAGATCGCCTGCGCGATGGGCGCCTGCTGGTCAGTTCGCTCGGTTACTGGGCGGGCGACTGCGGGGTCCTCGTGGTCGCCTTCCATGCCGTCCACGGTTCCGCCCCGCTGGGGGTGATCGTGCTCGCCTACCTCCTCGGCCAGCTCGGCAATGCGCTGCCGCTGCCGGGCGGCGTGGGCGGCGTCGAGCCGTTGATGCTCGGCGTGTTCACCGCCTCCGGGGTGGGACTCGGTCTGGCGGCGGCGGCCATCGTCCTCTACCGCTTCGTCTCCTTGGGCCTCCAGGCCGTCACCGGGTCGGTCGCGGTGGCCAGTCTGACCCCGGTGCTCGAGTCCGGCGCAGGAACGGCCAGCGAGGCGCTGCGCTGACAGGCCCCTTTCTTGAGGGCGGCCGGATCGTCGAACGCGGTACGCCCAAGCAGACCTTCACCTTCCCGCATGAGGCGGAAACGCAGCGGTTACTGGCCCGGCTGCTAACCGCCCACCGCGGGTGGGTCGCAAGGGTAACCCGTTAGGCTGGGGCGATGACCAGCCTCGATCACGCTGAGCAGGCCGAGGTGCCCGACTGGCGCCGGCCGCTGACCGTGTCCCATTCTGCCGATCGCAGTTCAGATACCCCGCAGACACCCGGGATGCAGCGCTTTGCCGCCATCTCCGGTGGGCTGACCGGCTCGCAGCACCTCTGGATGGGTGGCAACACGATGGGCCCCGGGCAACGCTCCGGCGATCATCACCACGGCGAGGCCGACAGCGGTATCTACATCGTTTCCGGCCACCCGCGGTTCGTATTCCTGGCCGATGACCGCGAGGTCCACGTCGATGCCGGCCCGGGCGACTTCGTTTACGTTCCGGCCTGGGTGCCCCACCGCGAAGAAAACCCGTCCCCCGATGAGGAGGCGATCGTGGTGCTGGCCCGCAGCACTCCTGAGGAGATCGTCATAAACCTGCCCGACCTCTGGTCGCTGGACGGCATTCCTCAACCGGGGGACGCGGCGGACTGACGGCCCTGAGCGGCCGGTCCACTGCCCGTTCGCATGCTGGCCGGTGCGAACACACGAGTCCAGCGAGCGGCGCCACCCGACCAGGCTAGTCCTGCACCGCCAGGATCAGGGCGACGATCAGCGGCGCGCCGATCGAGAACGCCACGATCAGCCAGAACAACCATCTCACCAGCGGGTCATCCGGGAGCAGCCTCCTCACGACGGGCTTGACGATAGTCCGATCACCGATGATTCGCAGGCGCCGCGGCAGTCCAACCCGGACGAGAATTGGCGTCGATCCAAGGAGGACGGTTGTGCGCAAGGTGATCTTTTCTATGGGTGTGTCCCTGGACGGCTATATCGTCGGGCCCGACGGGACGTTTGACTGGGCCGCGCCCGACGAGGAGCTCCATCGCTTCCACAACGATCAGACGCGCGAGATCGGCGTGCACCTCCTGGGACGCAACCTCTACGAGACGATGGTCTTCTGGGAGACAGCCGACCAGGACCCGGCCCTGTCTGACTTCGAGCATGAGTTCGCCGCCATCTGGCAGGGGCTCGCCAAGGTGGTGTTCTCTACCACGCTCGATGAGGTCGTCGGCAATACCCGCCTGCTGCACGGCGAGCCGCAGGCCGAGCTCGAGCGACTGCGGGCAGAACCCGGCCTGGATATCGCCGTGGGGGGCGCGGGGCTCGCCGCACCTCTCAGCCAGCGGGGGCTGATCGACGAGTACCGGCTGTTCGTCAACCCGGTGGTGGTCGGTGGCGGAACCCCGTTCTTTGCCCACCGCGAATCACCGCTCCCGCTCGAGCTGATCGAGACGCGGACGTTCGGCTCCCAGGTGATCTACCAGCGTTACGCCCGCGCCTGATCGGGATGGACCCCGGGTACGACCGTGCTGACCGTACGTGGGCCTGCCGTGTTAAGCGGCCGCTTCCCCGGCCCGGCCCGTCAGCTGGAGGTCGAGTCCCGCCGCTAGATCTTGCTCAATGCAGGCGTTGATAGCCGCCAGCGCCCGCGCCCCGTCGAACAATTCCGGCGACCGGATCCGCAGCCCGTGCAGAAGGGCGAATATGACGAGCGTGCGGAACATCACAAGGGGTTAACGGCTCATCGATGCTCTGACTTGAGGGGTGATGCCCCCCGGTCGAGGGGTCCAATCCCCCTCGGTCGAGGGGGATGCGCGCGAACATCCATAAGCTTCGCCGGTGCCCACGATCCAGCTCGTCCGCCACGGCCAAGCATCGTTCGGCGGCCCTGACTACGACGTGCTCTCCGAGGCCGGACGGATGCAGGCCATCGTCGTGGCCCGCGAGCTGGCCAGCCGCACGATGAATGTCGAGCTCGTACTGAGCGGTTCCCTGCGCCGCCAGCTCGAGACCGCCGAGCCGACGGCCGCATTACTGGAGCAAGAGATCGTGATCGATGCCCGCTGGAACGAGTACGAGATGGACGACATCCTCGAGCACCACTCCAGTAGCGGGGCCCGGACCCACCATGATCCCCAGGCCGAGGCCATCTCCCCGTCTGGGTTCCAGCGCCTCCTCGAGGATGCTCTCGCCGGCTGGATCGAGGCCGGCCAGGCCACTCTGGCCCGGGAGTCGTGGCCGGCATTCGCGCGTCGGGTCACCGCCGCGCTGAGTGAGCTGGCGGCTGAGCTGCCCTCAGGCTCGACCGCTCTTGTCTTCACCTCCGGCGGCGTGATCGCCGCGCTCTGCTCGGCGGCGCTGCAGTACCCAGACCAGTCGCTGATCGCCTATAACCGGGTGGCGCTCAATACCGGGATCACGAAGCTGATCACCGGCCGGCGCGGCCTGACGCTCGTGTCCTTCAACGAGCACGGGCATCTGGAGCACACCACCCCGCCGCTGCTCACCTACCGGTAGCCGCGGGAACGGCGATGTCTGCCGACGGCCGTTTCGCGCCCTCTCCCACCGGTCCGCTGCACCTGGGCAGCCTCCGCACCGCGCTGGTCGCCTGGCTGTTTGCCCGCTCGCAGAACGCCCGCTTTCTGGTGCGCATCGAGGACCTCGACCCCCAGCGCTCTCGGCCCGAGTTCGAACGCTCCCAGCGAGTTCATCGACCGCCTCCTCGGATCGTGCGCGGGGGTGGTTGATGATTTTGTCGTCCGGCGGGTCGACGGGGTCCCGGCCTATCAGCTGGCGGTGGTCGTCGATGATGCCGCTCAGGGGATCGGCCCGGGAGCGACCGGGAGCGGGGGCTCGAAAGCGGCCAGTGAGCACGTGCGCCGGTGAGCAGGCGGCGATACTGCACCGGCGGACTTCACCGAAGTCTGTCGCGACCGCGGAGGCAAGGAGACGTGAATGCGCGCAGCACGTGTGGATGACACACCCGATGGCAAGGTGGCAGCCGATGACGGTTGGTTCATCCTCAACCTCGCCGACATCAGGTGGGAAACGGTGCCGGGTGGTGGAACCTGGTGCGTGTTCGAGGCGCCGGATGCTCCGTCCTCGCGCCTCGGGATTGGCGTTCACGTCCTCCTCCCCGGGGAGACCCCGGGCTACTACCACGCCGAGAACGAGCAGGAGGGATTTCTCGTCCTGTCGGGCGAATGCATTGCCGTCATCGAGGGCCAGGAGCGACGCATGCGCGCGTGGGATTACCTGCACTGCCCGCCCGACACCGCCCACATCACGATCGGCGCCGGCCAGGAACCGTGCGCGATTCTCATGGTCGGCACCCGGTCAGCCCAGCACCGGATCCGCTACCTCGTCGACGCGGCGGCCGCTGCGCGTGGTGCCAGCGTCGCGCGCGCCACCACGTCGCCCGATGAGGCCTACGCCGAGCGACCGGACTTCACCTCAACGCCGGCCCCTCCCCCATTCGCGCGGTGACGCCCAGCGGGGCGTGATCGCCAACCCAACGGCGGATCAGCCGACGGCGTCGAGAGCCTCGGTGATCGGTGTCTCGCCGCCGTTCACGTAGAGGGTACGGCCCACCGCGATCGGCCCCGCCAGCAGCCCGTCCAGCACGGCCGCGACGTCGGCCCGCGCCACCTCGCCGCGGAACGCCTCGAGGTCGATCCGCACACGCTCGGTTCCGGGCGCGTCGGTGAGCCGGCCCGGGCGAACGATCGTCCAGTCCCGGTCGCTGGACTGGACGGCCGCGTCGGCTTGCGCCTTGGCCCGCAGGTAGACGCTGAACGCGTCGTCACCGGCCGGCGGATCCTCCGCGCCAACGGAGCTGATGATCAGATAGCGCGGCACGTCGGCCGCCCCCGCCGCCTCCAGGAGCTTCGTTGCCCCGTCACGATCCACAGTCCACTTTCGCTCCGGCCCGCTGCCAGGGCCCGCCCCGGCCGCAAAGAGCACGGCAGAAGCGCCGGCCACGGCGGCGGTGACCGCGGGCACATCGGCCTGCTCGAGATCGCAGATCCGCGGCTCGCCTCCGGCGGCGCGGACGTCATCGGCCTGTTCGGGCGTGCGAATCAGGCCGATGACAATTTCCCCGCGCGCGCTCAGCCGCCGCGTCAGCATGAGCCCGATCTTTCCGTGCCCACCGGCGATGGCAATCATAAGGGGAAGCCTAGGCCACCGTGGACCCGGCCCGGGCCCGCCGAGCCATTGAGCACGGAAGCGCCGCCGACCCGCCGACCCGCCGCGGGCGGAATAATGTGGGGGTGGCAGCCAACCCAGGGGTCCTCCGCGCGTCGCGCTCGGTGCCTCGATGTCGGAGCCGCCTGCTGGCGAGCGTCGTCGTTGCCGGACTCGTGGCCGTCGGGTGCGGTGGAACGCACGGTCGGGGCGCACCATCGACCGACCCGGTGGTCCGGCAGGCCAAGGCCGACGTCGCGCGCGCCCTCGCACCGCCGACCGGCTATCGGGGACCGGCGTGGGGTCCTCGCGCCCAGCGCCCCGGCCTCGTGGTCTTCGTCGCCGGCGATCTGACCAACGGCGGCATCGCCGGCGTGGCCCGCGGCGTCCAACAGGCGGTCCGCGTGATCGGCTGGCAGCTGCTGGTCCTCGACGGCGGCGGGACCACGGCCGGGCAGGCGGCTGCCCTGCGCGCAGCGTTGCGTCTGAAGCCCATCGGCATCGTTCTCGGCGGCTTCGACGCGGCAGCGCAACGGCTCTCGCTGAGACGAGCGCGCGCGCTGAGCATCCCCGTCGTCGGCTGGCACGCCGGCACACGGCCCGGTCCAGATCGTTATGCCGGCCTGTTCACCAATGTGTCCACGGACCCGGCATCCGTCGCCCGCCTGGCCGCTGACTACGCGATCGCGCGGTCCGGCGGGACGGCTGGCGTCGTCATCTTCACCGATCGCAGGTATCCCATCGCCGCCGACAAGGCGGACGTGATGGCGGCGCAGATCAGAAGGTGCCGTCGGTGCTCGGTGCTCGACATCGTCAACTCGCCGATCAACCTGGCCCAGCAGCAGATGCCGGCCATCGCGTCCTCGCTCTTGCACCGGTTCGGGTCGCGCTTTCGCTACATGCTGACCATCAACGGGATCTACATCGGCGGGGCGCTCGCCGCCTTTGTAAACGCGGGCAGGCACGGAGACGATCCGCCGTTCGCGATCGGGGCCGGTGACGGCGATGCCTCGGATTTCGAGCGCATCCGCACCGGCGATCATCAGACCGCGACGATCGCCGAGCCGCTGTACCTGCAGGGCTGGCAGATCGTCGACGAGCTCAACCGCGCCCGGGCCGGGCAGCCCCCATCGGGCTACGTCGCGCCACCGCGACTGATCACCCGCGCAGACGTACCGGCCGGCGTCGTCTTCGATCCGCCGAGCGGCGCGCGCGCAAACTACCGGCGGATCTGGGGTCGTTAGGCGTGGGCGGCGGCTGGCGCGGGGGCCGGGACTGGGATCTGAGCGGTCAACACCGTGCCGACACCCGGCTCGCTTTGGACGGCGAGGGCTCCCCCGAGCGCGGCGACGCGGTCACGAAGACCGGTCAGGCCCGACCCCCGGGAGGGGTGGGCACCGCCGACACCGTCGTCGCGGATGGTGATCATGATCCACCGGTCGTCCATCTCTACGGTGATCCACACTTCTGACGCGCGCGCGTGCTTGGCCGCGTTGGTCAGCGCCTCGGACGCGACGTAGTACGCGGTCACCTCGACGTTCTCGGGCCAGCGCGCGTCGGTCCGCACGTCGATGTTCACCGGGATCGGGGAGCGGCGAGCGAGCGTCTTGAGCGCGGGCCCAAGACCACCGGATGAGAGGATCCTGGGATGGATCCCGCGAGCGAGCTCGCGCATCTCATCGAACCCGTGTTGGGCGTTGTCCAGCGCCTCATCCACGAGCTCGGCCACTGGTCCGTCGACATCGCGAAGTTCGTCCAGCACCCGCTTGAGCAGCAGCACGGTGCTCACCAAGCGCTGCTGCGCGCCATCGTGCAGGTCACGTTCGATCCGCCGGCGGGCCTCATCCGCGGTGGCCACGATCCGCCTACGAGACGCCGCCAGCTCGGCACTGCTCTCGGCATTCGCGACGGCGGTCGCCACCAGCTCGGTGAACTGTGCCATACGGATCTCCAGATCGCCGGCCATGTCCGACTGCTTCCACGCGGCGACGATGGCGCCCCACGTGCGACCGGAGACGATGATCGGCGCGGCTACCGCCGCGTCGATGCCGACGGCGTGCAGGCTGTCGGCGAGGGTGTCTGACTCGTCCCGGAGTCGGTCGCCGCGGGTGAGGCTCCGCGTCTGCGCGACTCGCCGCCAGATGCGGCCGCCGTCGAGGCTCGGGGGCAAGCCGACACCGATCTCAGCGTCCGAGGCGCCGAAGCTCCCCACCACGGACACGGTGCCGTCCTCCTGGTAGCGCAGCAGGCGTGTGGCGTCGGCGCTCAGCAGCTGGCCTACCTCGACTGCGACGGCGCCGAACAGCTCGCCGGCATCGTGGCCGTGAGCAACCCGGGTCGCGACGCGGCGCAACGCGGCCTGCTCGTGCGTGAGCATCCGATTCTCGGTGATGTCACGGGCCGCGGCGTACATCAGGCCGCTCTCGGGCATGGGCCGGACGTTCCACTGCAGCCAGCGCACGGCGCCGTCGGCCCGGATGTAGCGGTTTTCGAAGTCCGCGATGTGCCGCCCGTCGCCCACCGCGGCCACCACCGCGGCGGTTCGCTCCCGGTCATCCGGATGAACGAACTCCAGGAACGAGCGCGACAGCAGCTCGGCGGCCGGGTAGCCGAGCGTATGCTCGAACGCCGGGTTCACACGCTTGAAGTCCCCGCTAAGACCGGCGATGCAGAGAAGGTCAGGTGATAGGTCGAAGATGTCGTCAACCTGGCGTTCGGCGCGGCGGCGTCGCAGCATCCCGCGGCCGAGCAGGTAGATGAGTAGCGCGGTCGCCGTGGGCCACGCGACCGCGAGCCACGGCAGCGTCGCTTGCAGCGCCGTGGGCGGGTCCACGGCCACGGCGACCCGCCATGACCGGGTCAGAGCGTTGAAGCTCTCGCTGGCGGCGGGGGCGGTGGCAAGCGCGCCGTTGAGCGGACGGCCGTCCAGGCTGATCGCGGTGCGGTGCGGATCCAGGTTCAGGGATACGCTCAGCCAGTCTGCCGGCACGAACACGACGAGGAAGCCCTGCCCTCCGGGACCCTGGCCGAACTGTGCTCCCTGGACCACGAAGAACCCGCGCTGCCCGCCCAGCGACGCCACCGGCGTCGCTGTACCGGCGAAGACGGACGCCGGGTCCCGCAGGGTTGTGGCCAGCGCCGGCACGTGGGCCACATCGGTTCCGGGACGAACCGCGACCCCTGTGACGAACGTCGCCGGTAGGTAGGTCGCCGCCGGCCCGGCGACCTGGTTGTCGGGCATCTGGGTGATCGGCCCCCCGATACGGCGTTCATAATCGCGCCTCGCCGCCTGGGTCACGCGCTCGACCCACAGGGCGGCAGTGAGACCGACGGTCGTCGTGGCGCTTCCCGCGAGGGCCGCGAAGCGCCGGCCATCCGGGACGCGCTCGCCCTGCAGGGCGTTGGCGAGCCCCACGGCGAACGCCCGGGCCCGTTCGAGCTGGCCCTGGACCTCCAGCGCCCGGACCTCGGCCTGCCGGCGTGCCGTGTTTCTGCGCTCGTCGTGCACAGCTCTGCTCGTGACGGCGAAGCCAACCACGCTGAGCAGCGCGACGAGGAGCGGTACCGCGACCCAAGCCGCGGCGGGGGAGCGAAGCCAGCGAAGTCGTGCCGCCGCCATCGTGTCCTCGCGGTCTGCTCCCGGCAGCCAGGAGATCAACGGCGTCGCACCGCGATCTGCGCCCGCCAGGCGGCGTGCCATGCGGCTTGCCAGTCGCCGTACGGACCGTGCTCCAGCTCGCACCTCCGGCACCGGATCCAGTAGTGCTTGTCCAGCCTGTCGCGCACCCGGCGCGCGCCGATCACGGTCACCAGATGGTCGTTCGGAGCGCAATGGCGCCGCGGCCGCGCAGCCCGCCAGCGGCGCGCGGTCACGTAAGCGCCGACCATCGTGCAGAACAGTGTGAGATCGGTTATCGCGATGGTGCGGCGGAGCATCGCCACGACAATGCTTGCCGCGATCGGACGTCGGCGGCCCTGTCCGGTGGACCGGCGTCCGCTGGACCAGAGACGGTGTCGCCCTCGATGGAACCGAGGCTCCGTCCCTAGGTGCCCATTTTATGTCAGGTAAGCGATGAGGGTCTCGCCCCGCCCGCCGTCACCTCGGCGCCCAGTCCCGATGCCAGTAGCTGAGTCCGGATCAGGCGGCGGGATGCTCGCGCTGCAGTCGCTCGAGGACTGCGGCCGACTTCGGATCGCGAGCCAGCACAAGCTCTCGCATCATGCCTGTATCGAGCCTGGCCGGTTCGGTTTCGTCCAAGAACGCATCCACTGTGCGCGCGAACCGGGCAGGGTCATCGAGGTGGGGAAAATGTCCGGCCCGTTCAAACAGCTCGAGTCGGCTTCCGGGCATACCCTCGTGCGTGGGCTCGGCGTGCTCGACGGGAATGATGCGATCGCGGCCGCCCCACACAATCAAAGACGGCATTTTCGCCGCGAGGTAGAGGCGGTCAGATGCGTTGACCCGTTGACCCGTGGGGTCGATCACGCTTCGCAACGTGTGGATGAAGGCATTGCGCGCTTCCGGAGTCGACAGCGACTGATAGCCCTGGACCATCTCGGTCAGATCGGGCCCTGTCCGCACGCCCAGGCGCCCAAGGGCCCGGGGAATCAAGGAAGCGACCTCCAACAGGCGCCGATGCGCGAGCAGGGGCAGGACGAACTCCGAGCCCGGCAGGGTGGCCGCCCGAAGCAGCAGATGAACGTCCCCGCCGAGACCCCCGCTGGACACGAGCACGAGCCGCTCACATCGTTCGGGGAACTGGTAGGCAAACTGCAGGGCGATGCCGCCGCCCAGCGAGTGTCCGACGATGCTGGCGCGCGGGAAGTTGAGTCCCACCAACAGGTCGCGTATGCCCGAGGCATGCGCTCCGAGCGAGTAATCCCCGCGCGGCTTCGCCGACTCACCGTGCCCGAGCAGATCAGGCGCGATGACCGTGTGACCGGCAGCCAGCAACCGGGCCACATCGTCCCACTGCGCCGCGCGGCCGGCGACGCCGTGAATCAGCACGACTGGCGGCCCCTGTCCCGCGATGCTGAACTTCACATGGTGACCATGCAGGGAAATCTCCACCCGCTCGATGGGCGCTACGGCCCTCACAGGCCTGGGCCGCCGACCGCTTGGCGATCCCGGCCGTGGCCGATCCGGAATCGACGTCACACGTTCACCGTACCGCTTTGCCCTTATCCCCGGAGCCCCCGTCTGCCCCGGCCCCCAAAGCGCTGAGGCGGCTTGATAGCCGCCCCAGCTTTCATGTCGGAGCCAGGCGGGCCTCAGCCAGGCGGCCCCCGGGCGTCCCGTTCATGAGGCCGTAGGTGCCGACGAAGGAGTAGGCGGCGGCGCTTGCTCGAACCTTTGTTCTCGCGACCACGCCGCAGGGGCCGCCAGCGGATGACGCGGGTCGCCGCGTAGCGTTGCGTGCGCTGCAGACTCGCCGTCTCCGGAATGACGGCGACGGCGATCACAGGTGGATGTTCCGGACCGCCCGCGCTCGTCGCGAGCGTCATGCCGACCGCGGAGACCGAGAGGAACACGGCGACGGCTGCGGCGGCAAGTCTGTTGTGGTGAGTGAACTGAAGCATGAGACGGCTTCCTGCTGTGCATCGGTGTGACAACAACACTGCACACTCGTGGTAAGCGAGATGTCGGAGGCCGCGCATAACGGTGTGTGAGATCGTTCGCGCCGTCGCGCCAAGCGCAGTGGCCACGCCCAATGACCATCCGCGCCGGCTCCCGGCAGAGCAGATCCCGCCCGAGCATCGCCAGCCGCTGGCCCCCAACTCCGGCCTGGCCAGCGAGCCGGGCGAGGCAAACGGCTGGCCGAGCGCATCTCGCGGCTCCCCCAGCGCGGGCGACCCAGCGTTTCCCGCGCGGAGGTCAGGCGCGTTCTCGCCGAGTAGGGCGAGCCACCCGACGGGCCACCCCTACGACTCGACCCGGTAGGTCCAGCTCGACCCAACCGCTCTGACGATTCCCTTATGACAGTCTCCTGGCTGTCTCGTAACCGCCACTTAGCGTCGCTGCCATGTTCTCCCCGAGGCTGGTCAGTGTGGCCGCGGTGGCTGTGCTTGCGCTCGGGCTCCCAGCGGTCGCGCTGGCGATCCGTCTCCGAGCATCGGCCAAGCCGCATCCGGCGGCGAGCAGTCGGATGCCGACGTCCAGCCCTACCACCGGTGTGCCTGAGGTCGGCGCACCGTTTGCCAACGCGTCGAGGCACCCAGCACAAGTGCACGGCGAGTGTCGTTGACAGCCCACAGGGGGACATGCTTGTCACCGCCGCCCACTGCGTATCGGGAAACGGGGTGGGAATGGTGTTCGCACCCGGCTATCGCCACGGCAGCTCACCCTACGGACGATGGACCGTGACCGCGGTCCACCTCGCGCCAGGGTGGATGAAGTCACAGAATCCCCAGGACGACTTCGCCTTGCTGACCGTGGCGCCCGCGACGGTCCACGGCAGACGCACGGAGATCGAGCAGGTCACGGGCGCCTACGCGCTGGGTGGAAACCCGCGCGCCGGGCAAAGCGATCACCGTGCTTGGATACCCGACTGGCCGCAACAATGCGATCACCTGCCGCACCACGGTGTACTTCACGGGCCCATTCCCGTCCTTTAACTGCAGCGGGTATGTCAGCGGCACCAGTGGAGGGCCGTGGCTGGTCCCGACTGCGAGCGGCGCGCGCATTGTCGGTGTCATCGGAGGCTTGAACCGGGGCGGCTGCGTCGCCTCAACGTCGTACACCTTCGCTGCTGACCCGCACCGCCCGCACGGTCTACGCGCAAGCGTCCAATCACGCCGCTCCCGATGTCGCTCCGGCGCCCCGGGGCGACGGTTGTCCGGTCACCTAACACCAGCCGGCGGTCACGCTGCGCAACGAGCGTGAGCAGCGAGGGCAGCTCAGATGCTGGGTCGAGCGGGCATTGGCCGTCTAGCGGCCAGCCGTGACCTCGTTGCCCTGACCGTCGACCGCCACGCACAGGCCCGTGGTCGGGCAGGCGATCGAGGTCAGGTCGCCATCGACACCGCCGATCATCTGCCAAGCGTGGACGCCACCGGTGGGGTTGGTGGTCACGAACGCGTGCCGGTGACCGTCGACCGCCACACAGAAGCCGGTCGAGGCGCAGGACACCGCGGTCAGCGCGAATCCCTTGTCGATGGTCGCGCCGCTCCACTTGCCACTCGTGGGGTTGGTGGAGTGGATCACGCGGCCCTGGGAGTCGGCGCCTACGCACAACGAGGTGCTCGGGCAGGACAGGTCATTGATCGAGGCCTTCCCGTCGGGCCGGGTGTAGTGCCAGGTCTCGATGTTGGTCGGCGTGACGTTTGTGAGGATGGCGCCCTTGGCGTCACCGGCTACGCACAGCGTCTGCGAGGGGCAGGTGAGCGAGGGCACGACGCCCTTGGCCGCCCTGCGACCACCGTTGATCCCGCCCTCGATGAACGTCGTGCTGTAGTTCCAAGCGCTGGTGCCACCGGTGGGGTTGCTGGTGGTCAGGGCCGTGGTCCCCTCGTCGTCGGAGTCGGACTGGACCTCGTACGGCCCAGCGATGCAGAACGGCCCGGTGGTGCAGGACAGGACGGCGATACCGCCCCCGTCGGGCAGATCGCCGCTGGTCTGGGCCTCAATCCAACCGCCGCTCAGCGGCGTCGAGGTGGCGGCCAGGTCACCGGCGATGCCGTCTCCGACCACGCACTGGTTGGTCGCGCCGCAGGACACGCGATCGGAGGCGATGGGCAAGGCGGTGGTCCTCCAAGCGCCCGCGCCCCCAGTCGGGTTCGCACTCGTGTAGACGGTCTTCTGGGTGCCGCCGGCTACGCACACGGTGGCGCTCGGGCACGCGACCGACTCGAGCTTGTTGTAGGCGTCGACGACGAGCGTAGGCCAGTCGCTGGTGGAGGTGGTGGTCGGCTTATTCGTAACGCCCACCTGCCCGTTCGCGGCAAAGAAGACGCACTGTGACGCGCTCGCGCAGGACAGGCCGTCCACGCCCGGATATCCGGACGGGGGGCTGGTCGGGGCCGTCAGGCCGGCCTTATAGGTCTTGGCTCCAGCCGACGGACGGGTGCTGTAGGCGATCTCGGTGCCGAAGGTCCGCCCGCCGACCGCGCAGAACTTGGTCGTTGGGCAGGAGACCGTGACCAGATTGGTGATCGCCTTGGGCGGCCTCCCGATGCGCCAGGCCGAGCTGCCGCCGGTCGGATGAGTCGAGGTGGCGATAAACGGAGTCTGTCCCGAGCCCTGGCCACCGGCGATAACGCATAGCGACCTGGAGGCGCAGGCGATGGTGGGAAAGCTGCTGTCGGTGGCCCGCGTGTTGAGGGTGGTCAGGCGCCAGGCCTTCTTGCCCCCCGTCGGCTTGGTCGAGTGCAGGACGGTGTGCCCGCGGCGGTCGAGCGCGACGCACTCCGAGGTGGTCGGGCACTTGATGCTGACCAGCCAGTCCTTGGAGTAGGTGAGGATGTGAGCGAACTTCCAGGTCCTGGCGCTGCCGGTGGGGTTGCGCGAGTAGATGACCTGGCCGCGCTTGTCTACACCGAAACAGAGCTTCTTGGTCGCACAGCTGAGCGAGGTCAGAGCGTTGCCGGAGCGAAACACGCCGGTGGTCAGCTTCCAGGCCGAGGTCCCGCCGGTGGGATTGCGCGAGTGGATGATCGCTCCGTCGTTGCCCGCAGCCACGCACAGCGACGTGGACGAGCAGGAGACAGCGTTGATCCGGGTGGACGGGTCAACCTGCTCGGCCACCGTCCAGGCCGACGCGCCACTGGTCGGATGAGTACTGGTGATCAGATTGCCCGCCGCATCGCCGGCCACGCACAGGGTCGTGCTGATGCAGTTCAGCGCCGTCAGGTTGTGCGTGGAGGCGTAGCGGGCCTTCGCGATCTTGGCCGGCGCCGAGAAGGTCAGCGGGCCGGCCGCGCCAGCCGCGGCGGGCGCGACGGCCGACGCCAAGCAGGCGAGGCCCATGGCGGCGGCCACGGCCCAGCGAACCACATGGACGTGCTTCACAAGTCGCTCCTTAAGCTCAAACCCGGGCCGCGTCAACGAACCGAAACGCGCCCATGAGAGCGGAGTTTCGATCTTGGTGCGATCAGGACTGCTCGCTTCAGGCACTCCCCGCGGTTCTGCGAGTTGGCCGGCGCTGGGAAGCTCACCCCGATGTCGAGGCCGCCCCGAGGTCGTGCGTGCGCGGTGATCGTGGCGCCGTGGGCCTCACGAGACGACGGCTCGTCGTGCTTTTGTCATGGTCGAAACGTCGAGTCCGCCTCCGGCCTGGTTGTGGCGTATCGCGTTATCGACGAGGTTGGTCACCAGGCTCTCTACGAGGCTTGGGTCACCCCTCGCACACCGAGCGCCTCGCGCACTGAATGCGGAGCTGCCAGACCGGCTGCGTTCTGCGCGGGAAGCGGAAGTCTCGATCGGCTGACGACGGCCGGCTGCCGGGGTCTGCGAGATTGCCGGAGATGCAGAGCGGTATCGAGCAGCGAGCGTTGGCAGCGGCGCGCCGGGTTGGAGCGGGTCACGGTCTCGCGACTGAGCAGGCCGAGGTCATCCATTCCGGCAGCAATGTGTTGGTCCGGCTGAGCCCGGCGCCTGTGGTGGCGCGGGTCATGACCGGTACGGTGGTGCTCCACGCCGATCCTCGGCGCTGGCTTGAGCGCGAAGTTTCGGTGCTGAGCTTCTTAGCGCCCACCGGCGTTGCGGTCGCGCCAAGCCCGTTGATGACTCCGGGCCCTCATCACGTCGACGGCTTGTGGATGACCTTTTCGGAGTGGGTGGCCCACGAACGGCACCCACAGCGGCTCACCGACCCTGACGAGCTTGGCCGAGCTCTCAAAGTCCTCCATGAGGAGCTTCGATCGTTTGATGGAGATCTGGGAACCCTGATGGATGTTCGCGGGGATATCGAGCGTCTGCGCCGCCTCCTTCGGCCCTCGCTGACCCTGAGCGCTGAGAAGATCGCCGGGCTCCGCGCGCGGCTGGTTGCCCTCGACCCCGTCGTATTTCGGGTGTCCACGCCGGTACAGGCGTTGCATGGCGACGTGTCGCTCAGCAACCTGCTGAGCACATCTAACCGTCTGATCTGGAACGACTTCGAAGACACCTTCCGCGGACCGGTCCACTGGGACGTGGCCAGTTGTGTGATGGACCTTCAGACCCGCGGGGGAGATGCGGGATACGTCCAACGCATGCTCGACGCCTACGGGTGGGTTGACGACGAGCGCCTTGCTCCGTTCATTTCCGCGCAGAAGCTCTACAACGAGATCTGGCGCCTGTACGACGAGCAGCGCCATCCGGTACCGACTCCGCGGTAGCCCTCGCGCCGGGCGCATTGCCGCCACCCCGTTCATCCATCCTGATAGCGGCGACCCCGCGCTGTCCGGGTCGATCTCGGCGAGTTCCTCAGCCGGGGCCCGGCCGACCTGCCTGCTCACGCCAGGTGCCGCGGGACAGGCGGAACAGAACATGTCGCCGGAGCGTCCCGCGGACCACCGGATGGTCGAAGTCGTCGGCTGGATCGTGAGACATTCCGATCCGCTTCATGACCATCTTGGAGCGCTCGTTGACCGCGGCGGTGAACGAGACGAGTTCGTCAAGTGCGAGCTGGTGGAATCCAAAGGCCACGGCCGCCAGGGCGGCCTCAGTCGCATATCCGTGGCCCCAGTGCGCGCGTGCTAGGCGCCATCCCACCTCGAGAGCCGGCGTGAAGTGGGCATCGAACGGGGGCTCCGCTATGCCCACGAAACCGATGAATGAGCCGTTTGAGGTGATCTCCACCGCCCACAGCCCCCATCCTCGCTGCGCAATGGTCGCCTGCGCTCTATTGGCGAGCGCATCGCTCTGCTCACGTGTCAACGGCGCCGCGAAGTACCGCATGACCTCGGGATCAGAGTTCAGCGCCGCGAACGGTACGAGGTCTTCGTCTCGCCACTGCCTCAGGAGCAAGCGTTCGGTGCGCAGTTCGGCCACCGGCACAAGGTAGCCCCGTTCGTGTAGCCGTCCGAGCCCGCGGTGCACACGCGGGCGGACGAGCGTGTCCGAGTCCCAGATCCTGATCGGCTACGCCCGCGCGATGCCATGCGGCAGTCGGTACGGCCGTCCGCTCGCCGGCGACGTCAACACCGGTCTCGGATGCGGAGAGTGGGGCGTCAGCCTCGGACGCTGAGCCAAAGCGATCTGCTCATCCAGGCCGTCTTGCCACTTGACCCGTGGTCGCCTACGGTCTGTGACCGTGGGCGATCTTCCTGATCTCGGAGCCTTCGGGAGCGCATTTGAGGACTTCATGCACGCGATGACGCTGGCTGCCGAGCACAGGGAGTCAGAGGTGACCGTGCGGCTGCGCGAGCATCTCGGCGTTGACCCCAAGGAGCTGCCGAGTACCGGGACGGAGTTCTCATTAGCCGAGCAGGCGAACCTGCAACTGGCGCTTGATGCCGTCTTGACGGACGCGGAGATTCTTGGGTTCACGACTCGCCATGCCGGCTTTGGTTCGATTGGACTGGCGGAGATTCTCGCGGGCCATGGGATGACCGGCCCGATCTCGCTGGGGCCGGTGCAGTACGCCGATGTCGAGGTCGGCGACGGGCGCGTAATCCAATGCGTTGCCAGCTGTGTCTTTCTGGCCGCCCGTGAGGGGGCGCCGCTGGCACTGGTGCTCTCGCGTGGCGGGGATCACCCGATGCAGCCGTCGTCGCTGAAACTCGAGGGCGTCTCGCCCGAGCGCGGGGCAGTGTCGGGGCTGCTGCGAGCCCTGCGTGCCGCGATGCGCGAGCACAATGTGTTCCGCGGGCGGATCATCTCGCTGCACCAAAGCGGCCACGAGGGGGCGGTCGGCGTGCAATTTCATGCGGTTCCGACGGTCGAGCGCGACGCGGTGATCCTGCCGGAGGGGACGCTAGAGCGGCTCGAGCGCCACTCGATCGGGGTCGCGGAAAACACAGATTGGCTCAGGTCCGCGGGAAAACACCTCAAGCGCGGTGTGCTGCTGCACGGGCCGCCGGGCACCGGCAAAACGCTGTCGGTGATGTACCTGCTGCACGCGATGCCCGGGCGCACGACGATCCTTTTGACCGGCCGTGGCCTCGGTTTGATCGAGCAGGCGCTGGCGATCGGGCGGGATCTCGCGCCAGCGACGTTCGTCTTTGAGGACATCGACCTGGTGGCTGCTGAGCGGACGATGGAGTTCGGCGGCGAAGGCGTGCTGTTTGAGCTGCTGAACCAGATGGAGGGGCTAGCCGAGGACGAGGACCTGTTGTTCTTGCTGACCACCAACCGGCCCGACATCATCGAGCCCGCGCTCGCGGCGCGGCCGGGGCGTGTCGACCTGGCGCTGGAAATTCCGCTGCCAGATCCGGACGGCCGGCGCCGGCTGCTCGCTCTTTATGGCGAGGGCATCGACATCGACGCAGCAACTCAACGCGACCTGATTGAGCGCTCTGATGGGGTCAGCGGCGCGTTCATCAAAGAACTCACGCGCCAAGCCTGGCTTCGCGATGCGCTCGAGCGGCGCGACGGGCCCACCGCCGAGGATCTGCGCCGCGTCCTCGACGAGCTGCTGGAGGAACGCTCGACACTGACGAGACGGTTACTCGGCCAGCCGGGCGACGGCGACGGGGTTGGGCAAGGAGGCGGCGCGTTTCCGGGGATGGTGCACGCCCTCAACGCAGCCGGACTCCCGATTCCGCGATCGCCATCCGCGTCAACCGGCGACGATTCCCTGTAACAGTCGAGCAGTCAAGGCCGCCCACCCATCCGAGGACCACGACCTTGACGAGCCGCTCGCGCGCGGCCAGCGACTCTACGGGCGAGTGGTTCGTCATGAGCAGCCAGCAGGCAGGGATCACCTCCGAACCCGCAGCTCGAGCGACTCCCGGCCTGTGTGAGGGTGTCCGGCACGGCCGGTCCTGCGCCTTTCTCGCTTGACGCGGCGAACTAGGCTGGTATACCTTGGCGCGGCAACTGGTCTAGACCAGTTGACCGCCGCCGCAGAATCGGAGCAAGGGGAGTTTGACGGGTGGCCAGCATCAGCTACATCGACGCGACGTGCATTTACCAGGGGGCCGCGGCCCCCTCGGTCGCCGACCTCAGCCTCGACGTTACGGACGGAGAGTTCATGGTGCTTGTCGGACCGTCAGGCTCGGGCAAGTCGACGGCGTTGCGGATGCTCGCCGGGCTTGAGCCGGTCAACTCTGGCGAGATCCGTATCGACGGCGCCGACGTCTCGCACCGGCCCCCGAAGGACCGGGACATCGCGATGGTCTTCCAGAACTACGCGCTGTACCCGCACCTGACCGTCGCCGAGAACATGGGCTACGCGCTCAAGCTCCGCGGCATACCCAAGCGCGAGCGCGCGGCGATGGTCAGCGAGGCCGCGGGGCTGCTTGACCTGCAGAGCCTCCTGGATCGTAAGCCCAAAGCGCTGTCCGGCGGTCAGCGCCAGCGGGTAGCGATGGGACGCGCGATCGTGCGCGAGCCGAGCGTTTTTCTCATGGACGAACCACTCTCAAACCTCGACGCCAAGCTGCGCGTCGAGACGCGGGCGAACATTGCGAGTCTCCAGGCACGGCTCGGGACCACGACCATCTACGTGACACACGACCAGGTGGAGGCGATGACGATGGGTCATCGCGTTGCCGTGCTCAAGGACGCTCGCCTGCAGCAGGTCGACACGCCGCGCAACCTCTACGACCAGCCTGCCACCGTGTTCGTGGCCGGTTTCATCGGGTCGCCGGCGATGAACCTGCGGGGGGCCAAGCTCGTCCCGGACGGCGCGGTGCTCAGCGGCACGGTGCTGCGGTTGCCCTCAGATCTGGTCGGTGCCGCGCGCGCAGCCGGGCTCGACGAGATCACCATCGGTCTCCGGCCGGAGTCGGGCAGCCTGTCGCAGGCCGGGACGCCGGGCACGCTTGCCCTCACCGTCAGGCTCGTGGAGGAGCTTGGAGCCGACGCCTACGTCTACGGCGCGCTCGAGGAGGACGGCCCCGACGACAAGCCGTGGGTCGTCCGCTGCGACGGCCGTACGGCGCCGCGCATCGGCGACCGCGTCGGCGTCGTCGTCCAGGCGTCCGACGCCCACGTGTTCAACCGCCGGACCGGTCAGCGTCTCAACTGAGCGCTTCATGGGATCACGATGACAACCGCGGGTGATCGTCTGGCGTCGGTGCCGAAGTACTACGCCGTCAAGCGCCATCTCCTCGACTTCATCGGCTCGCTGGAGCCGGGCGCGGCGGTGCCGACCGAGCGCGACCTCGCGCTGCAGATGCAGACCTCGCGCACGACGGTACGGCAGGCGCTCGGGGAGCTGGTCATCGAGGGGCGGCTGGTACGCCGCCAGGGCTCCGGCACGTACGTGGCGGAACCGAAGATCACCTGGCCGCTGTACCTGGCGAGCTTTACCGAGCAGGTCAGGGCGAGCGGGTTCACGCCGTCGGCAGAGGTTCTGGGCACGCAGAGGATTGCGGCAAACCGCGAGCTCGCCCAGCGCCTTCACGTCAGCCCACGGGCCCCGGTCTACAAGCTCAACCGTCTTCGGCTCGCCGACAACTGGCCGATCGCAGTCGAAACCTCCTGGCTGCCCGCGGCACGGTTCACCGGACTGACACGCCTGATCCGGATCCACGAGTCGCTGCACGCGATCCTCGCCAGCCACTATGGGATCAGCATGCAAACCGGCGAGGAGTCGATCGAGACCGCACCGGCGACGCCGCGTGAGGCAGGACCGCTGCGAGTCGATGTGGGGACGCCGATGCTGGTGGTGAGCCGCCAGAACTTCGATCGTGACGGCGCGCTCGTGGAGTTCGGCCGCACCTGGTTTCGAGGCGATCGGGTGACCCTGGTCACACGCCTGGCGTCAAGGCAGGGATGAGCGGCCGGGCGGTCATCGACACCCCGTCGAAGCTGCTCGCCGGGGCACGGGTGGTCACGCCCAACGGCGTGCAGCCCGATGCCTGGATCCACGTCGACCGTGACGTAATCGTTTCGATCGGGACCCACCGACCCACTGTCGACGCGCCCATCATCGACCTGGCCGGAGCGTGGCTGCTCCCCGGCTATATCGATCTTCATATGCACGGCGGCGGTGGACACAGCGTGGCCAGCTCACTGGAGGCGATGGACGCGGCCGTCGCCTTTCACCGGGGCCGGGGCACGACCGCGACGCTCGTGTCGCTCATGACCGCGTCGGTGGCCGAGCTCTCCGACCAGCTCAGCTGGGCTGCTCAGCTCGCCCGGCGCGGCCCGACGCTCCGCGGCACCGTGCTCGGATCTCACCTCGAGGGGCCGTTCCTCTCGTCGCGCCGCTGCGGCGCCCAAAACGAAGCGCACATCATCGCGCCTGACCCGTCCGTTCTCGACCGGTTGGTTGCCGTCGCCGATGGCACGCTGCGCATGATCACCCTCGCTCCCGAACTCGACGGCGCGCTTGCCCTCATCCCGCCGCTGCGTGATGCCGGTGTGGTCGTGGCGATGGGACACTCCGACGCTACGTACGAGCAGGCGGCGGCCGCCATCCGGGCCGGTGCCGATCACGCGACGCACCTGTTCAACGCCATGCCGCCGCTGCATCATCGCGCCCCCGGTCTCGTCGGCGCGGCGTTGGAGGCGGGGATCTCCTGCGAGTTGATCAATGACGGCCGGCATGTGCATCCCGCCGTGATCCGGCTGGTGTCAAGCCTGATCAGCTGTCCGGTGTTGATCACGGACGCAATCGGCGCCGCCGGCGTCGGCGACGGGATCTTCGTCCTCGGCGGCCAGGACGTGCACGTGCACGGTGGCGAGGCTCGTCTGGCGAGCACCCGATCGCTGGCCGGAAGCACGCTGACGATGGATCAGGCCCTGCGCCGCGCGGTCCAGGACAGCGGCCTCAGCATCGAGCAGGCGTCGGCGGCCGCGTCGACCAACCCGGCCCGTGTGCTCGGCCTGGACGGATCGATCGGATCGATCGCCCCGGGCCAGCGGGCCGACCTTGTCGTCCTCGACGACGATCTTCAGCTGACCGCCGTGATGGCCGGTGGCGTCTGGCACAGCGACGCGGCCGACAGGGACTCCGCTCCCTCGAAATTGGTCTAGACAACTCGCGGCCGAAACTGTAGCGTCCGCAGCCATCAACACACCGAGTTCATCGTGTAGAGGAGACCAAGGGATGAGGAAACGGCTATTCGGTACGGCGGTCGCGGCCGTGGTGGCGGCGTTCGTCGTCGCCGC
>JAXDGI010000208.1:0-2931 GCA_034665145.1 Solirubrobacteraceae bacterium | reverse complement strand
CTACGGTGCTGGTCAGCACGGGTCGAGCAGCCTTTACGAGCTGATCTTGGACTACCCGCTTCGCGGCGGGAAGGCGCTCCGGCCGGCCCTGAGCATCGCGACCTGCCTCGGGCTCGGCGGTCACCTCGAGGCGATCTTGCCGACGGCGGCGACGCTGGAGCTCTACCACAACGCATTTCTCATCCACGATGACATTGAGGACGAGTCGTGGCGGCGTAGAGGCCGACCCACGCTACACATCGACCACGGCATCCCGATCGCCGTCAACGTCGGTGACGCCATGCTCTCGCTGTCGCTGCAACCCCTGCTCGACAACGTTGAGCGCGTCGGGCTCGGGCCGGCCCTGCGCATCCTGCGGGCCGTCGCGCACATGACCCGGCAGACGGTGGATGGCCAGGCCCTCGAGCTGGAGTGGGTCCGTTCCAACACCTGGCAGCTCGACGACACCGATTACCTCGCGATGGTTGAGCTGAAGACCAGCTGGTATTCGTTCATCACGCCGCTGCAGGTTGGTGCGATCGCTGCCGGTGTCGGACCGGAGTGTTTGGCGCCGCTGGAATCTCTCGGTCGGCACCTCGGAGCGGCTTTTCAGATCACCGACGACCTGCTGAACCTGCGGGCGGACCCAGAGGAGTACGGCAAAGAGATCGGCGGCGACCTGTGGGAGGGCAAGCGCACCTTGATGCTGCTGCACACCCTGCGATGCGCCGAGCCGGATGACCGGGATCGCGCCGTGCAGCTGCTGGCCAGGCGCCGCCCGAGCGCCGACGGTGAGCTGGGGCTCGCCACGCTGCTGGATGGGCTCGTCGCCCGGGGCGAGCTGTCTCGGACTGGGCAGTCCGAGATCAACGCTCGGCTGCAGGGATACCGCTCCTCGGAGTCGAAGACTCTCGATGAGATCCGCTGGCTCTATGGCCTGATGCTCAGCGTGGGTTCGATGGAGCACGCTCGCGAGGTCGCCCGCTGGCATGCCCGCAAGGCCGCGCTCCTGCTGGCCGGTCTCGACTGGTTTCCGGCCAGTCGACATCGAGATGTGCTGTGCGACCTCGTCGACTACGTGCATCGGCGCACCCGATGAACCCCGAGGACCTGGTCGGAATGCTCGCCGAGCTGGAGCGGATCAGGGGGCTAACCCTCGACCTTGTCGAGCGCAGCGCCCCACCGCTACTCCCGGCCCCGCCGACGGACGCCGACGGCGCCGAGCGGACCGTATTCGAGTTACTTCTGGGTGTCCGCCGCGCGGTGCTCGGAAACCCGGCGGCGGCGCGGGGCCTGCACGACCTGCTCGTTGCCGAGGGTCGCCGATATGCGGACACGGCTGCGGGAGCCGAACTGCGCGATGCGCTGGTCGCATCGGAAGCGGTCGAGAACCTCCGGCGAATCTGGGAAACGTTGAGCCTCAACGTGCTTGACGGGCCCGCGGCGCCAAACGCGGCCCCGGACGCATGGGCAGAGCTGCTGGCCGACGCGATCATCGGACACGGCCTCGACAATTCGGTGCTGGGCCACTTCCGCCCGGAAGGGTTCGCCTGATGCTGACCGATCCGCGCCCGGCATTGGCTGAGCAGAGTAGCTTCATCGGGTACTTGCTGGGCCTGGCCGGTCTGGCGAGGGCAGTTCGAGCTCTAGCCGCTGACGGCCACTCCCAGGCCGAGACCCCGCGCCAAGCCGACGATTTCGGCTACTTGCTGCTGGGCATCGCGAGCGTGGGAGATGCGATCAACCGCCTCGCCGAATCTGCGCGGGCGGAGCAATCTGACACGCCCGAGGAAGCTACGCCCGCGTCGATGAGTACCCGGTGGCTGCGATGAGCGCGGTGCTCGCCCGGAGCGACTTTATCCGTACCCCGGTGCTCGCCTCCGCCAGGCCGGACGGATTCAAGGAGTGGTACCACTTCGTGGTCCACCGCCCGGACAGCCGGATATTGATCAATTTCAGTCTCACCAGCGAAACCTCCCCGGCCGGTGGACCTCGGCTGGCGCCCCGCGTCATCGTGATAGCACACGACCAACGGTGGACCGGCGCCGTCGAGCGTTGTGACGACTCCGAGCTCGACGTGTCGGCCGACCTCGGCGTCCTGACCGTCGGTGGCAACCGGATGACCGTGCGTCCGGACGGCTACCGGGTGGTGATCGACCTGCCCGGACACGACATCCGTGGGGAGCTCGATCTCACCTCGGTGAGTCGGCCTTTCGCCGTCAACAACCAGCCCGTGGGGGACGGGCGGGTGTCCTGGCTGTTCGTGCCGCGGCTGCGTGCCGACGGATGGCTGCGCATCGGACGTCAGGAGATCCGCTTCGAGGGCAACGTGGCCTATCACGACCACAACTGGGGCCGCTTCCGCTGGGGCGGCGACTTCGGCTGGACCTGGGGCGCGATTCTTCCCGCGGGACCTGATGACCCGTGGTCGCTGGTTTTCCAGCAGATGACCGATCGGCGACGGTTGCGCTGTCTGTACCAGGCACTTTGGGTGTGGCGCCACGACGAGCCCGCCGCCATGTTCCCGCCCGCCGCGGTTCAGACCCGCTGGCACGGTCTGCTCGGCCGCGCCGCCGACTGCACCTTGCCGCCCCCGATGCGGCTGGTCCTCGGCGGCGAGGCGTCTGACGTACCGGAAACGATCGAGATCGCCGCGACGCGGGCAGGTGACGCGGTGCGCGCCGAATTTCGACCGCAGTCTTACGCGCGCCTTGCGCAGCCTAGTGAGGTTTGCCTGGATCGATCAGTCGTGCTGTGCGAAAGCAACGGCACCGCTCGCGTGACTGGGTCGATCAACGGCGAAGACATCGACTTCGTCGGAGCCAGCGTATTCGAGTTGCTTTATGGCTGAGCAGGTTTCGTCGCTGCTGCGGCGATCAGTCGGGCACCTTGAGGACGAGGTGCCCGCCAGCTACCGCCACATGCTGGAGGCGCTCGGGCCGCTGGTGGTCG
>JAXDGI010000207.1:0-3812 GCA_034665145.1 Solirubrobacteraceae bacterium | reverse complement strand
TGGAATCCCACGCTCACCGCCTCGTCGGGGACCTTGAAGCTGTTCCAGCTCTTGGTCCGTCCCGCCCGCACCTCCTTCAGCGCGCGCTCCAGGCAGTGCAGCCCGATGAGGGCCGAGTAGGCCTGGTGGTAGGTCCGCGCCCGGTCGCGCTCGATCGCGTTGGACTTCTCGGGCACGTGCCACTCGAGCTCCATCTCGGGCATGTTCGGCGAGCGCGGCAAGGCCATCTGGATCGAGTGGCCGGTCGCCTTCACGTAGCCGAAGTCGACCAGCCCGGCCTTGGCCGTGCACCACTGGCGGGCAAACGGTCCGCCACCGGTGTCACAGCACACGTGCGTGTCGGTGCGCTTGTCGTAGATCCGCGGCGAGACGACCCACGTGTACTTGTCGGTGAAGTCGCGCGCCTGGGGGCGCGGCAGCGTGACCTTGTTCCACGGATGGTTCTTGTGCACCGGGTTGCCGAGTGGATCCTTGTCGACGAACGTCTCCTCGTTCTCCCACCCGCCGAAGTAGGACGAGCCGAGCAGGATGCGGATCATCAGGTTGATCTCGACCAGGTCGGTGGTGATCAGCTCGCCACCAATCGCGATCCCGGGGGTGATGTAGCGCTTGCGCCCCCAGTCGGTCATCGAGCGGTAGTCGTAGTTGACGTAGTCCGGGTCGTCGAAGCTCCCCCAGTTGACCAGGTTGGTCTCGCGGTAGCCCACCATGTCGTATCCCGGCAGCTCCTGCAGGAAGAAGTCGTACAGGTCGTCGTGCATCGGCACGCTGCGCTTGACGTAGTCGAAATACCGCATCAGCCGCACGTAGTAGTCGGTGCAGGTCTGGTGGGTGATGTCGGCGCTGCAGCCTCCCGGCATGATCGTCGAGGGATGCGTGTGGCGACCGCCGAACAGGCAGTACATCTCGCGGGTGTAGCGCGCGACGTGGAGGGTCTCGAGGTAGAACTCGCCGGTGAACGGGTTCAGCGCCCGCATGATGTCGGCAATCGTCTTGTAGCCGTGGATGTCCTGTCCGGGCGCCGGCGTCTTCTCCGCCGTGGCCAGCAGCGTGGGATTGGTCTCCTTGACCATCTGCTCGCAGAAGTCCACGTTGGCCATGCAATCGTTGAAGATCGCGTGGTCGAACATGTAGTCCGCCGACTCGGCCAGGTTGAAGGCCAGGTCACCCAGCGGCGGGGGCTTGACGCCGTAGGCCATGTTCTGGTTCAGGCACGAGCAGGTCGCGTGGTTGTCACCACAGATCCCGCAGATGCGGCTGGTGATGAAGTGGGCGTCGCGCGGGTCGATGCCCTTCATGAAGATGTCGAAGCCGCGAAAGACCATCGACGTGCTGTAGCACTTGAGAACCTGTTGGTTGGTGAAGTCGATCTCGGTATGGATGCCCAGGCTGCCGACGATCCGGGTGATCGGATCCCAGGACATCTCCTTGACCATGACCTTCTTCTGCGAAGACGTGTCAATCGCCATGTGTCTATCTCCTCACTCGGCCGCCGGCCGCAACGAAGTCAAAAAGGAATTCACCAGCACGAGGTGGTTTGCGCTCACCACCTCTTCGCGTAGCCGCTGGACAGCGTGGGCCCCCGGCGGCGCCACTCGGGCTCCACGTCGTACTTCTTGGCGATGTTGCGCTTGCGCATGAAGCGGACGATCGGTCCGTAGGAGAACTGCATGATTCCGGCCGCCGCGCGCCCATACTGGTCCTCGTCCATGAAGGGCATGAACTTGTCCGGGAACCCGGGCATCGTGCAGGCCATGCAGATGCCGCCCACGTTCGGGCAGCCGCCGATGCCGTTGACCCACCCCCGGACGGGCACGTTGCACTTGACCACCGGCCCCTTGCAGCCGAGCTTGACCAGGCAGCGGTGGTCCGAGCCGTACTCGGTGGCGAACTCGCCCTGCTCGGAGAAGCCGGCGCGGTTGCAGCTCTCGCGCACCGTGCGGCCGAACAGCCATTTCGGACGCAGCGCCTCGTCCAGCTCCGGCGCGGGTGCGAGGCCCGCGAGGTGGAGCGCCAGGTACAGCAGCGTCTCGGTCATGTTGTCCGGCTGAGCCGGGCAGCCGGGTATGCAGACCACCGGCAGATTGGCTGCGGACTTCCAGTTCCAGCCGAGGTAGTCTGGGACGCCCATCGCACCGGTGGGGTTGTTCTTCATCGCCGGGATGCCCCCGTAGGTCGCGCAGGTGCCGACGGCGACGACGGCGGCGGCCTTGGGCGCGAGGCGATCGAGCCACTCGTTGATGGTGATCGGCTGGCCGTTGTCCGGGTTCACGGCGAAGCCGGTCCAGTGGCCCTCTCCGTTGATCTCCTCGTTGCCCAGCGATCCCTCGATCACGAGCACGAACGGATCGAGCTTGCCCTGCTCGGCGTCAAACCAAGCCTGGGCGTAGTCCTGGCCCGTGGCGTAGTCGACCACCTGGTTGTGGATGACCACCTTCGGCATGCCGGGGATGGCCTGCAGGATGATGTCCTCGAGGCTCGGATTGGTGGCCGAGGTCATGGCCACCGAGTCACCCTCGCAGCTGAGACCGGTGGTCATCCACAGGACATGCGCCGTGACCGCCTCTGTCTTCTTGTAGTCCGCAAATGCCGAAGTCGCCATCCTGTCTCCTCTCGCTCTCAACAGATCCGTGGCAGGGGATCGCCCACGAGCTGGTCCATCACCCGCCTGCCGCCAAAGCTCGTCTGCACCAGCACCATTCCCGGCGGCTCCGTGCGCACCTCGCCGATCTCGGCCGCAAGCTCACATCCGGGCACCGCGCGCAGGGCCGCCAATGCGTCGTCGCCAGCCTCCGCAGCCACGAAGGCGACAAGCTTGCCCTCGTTGGCCACGTACATCGGGTCGATGCCGAGGATCTCGGAGGCCCCCGCCACCGCCGCCTGCACGGGAATCGCCGCCTCGCGCACGATCATCGCCACGGAAGACGCACGAGCGAGCTCGTTGAGAACCGAGGCCACCCCGCCCCGAGTCGCATCGCGCAGACAGCGCACGTGCGGACCGACGGCCGCCAGGAGCGCGTCGACCGCCGGCCACAGCGAGCGCGTGTCGGACTCGATCGTGGCGTCCAACTCGAACTCCCCGCGGGCCAGCATGATCGCGGTGCCGTGCTCGCCGATGCCGCCGGAGAGCAGGATGCGGTCGCCGGGCGTCAGGCCCGCCGGAGACAGGTTGGCCCGCCGGTCGCGCTGCCCGATGCCGCTGGTGCAGATGTACATGCCGTCGGCGTGGCCACGCTCGACCACCTTCGTGTCGCCGGCGATGATCTGCACCCCGGCGTCGTCGGCCGCGCGGGCTATCGCGTCGACCTCGGCGCGCAGATCGTCGGCCGACAGCCCCTCCTCGAGCACCAGCGAAAGGCTGAGCGCCAGCGGCCGCGCGCCCGACACGGCGAGATCGTTGACGGTGCCGTTGACCGCCAGCTCGCCGATCGAACCGCCCGGGAAGCGCAGCGGCTTCACCACGTAGGAGTCGGTGGTGAGCGCCACCTCGACGCCCTCGACCGAGACGGTGCCGGCGTCGGCCATCTCGGCCAGAGCGTCGCCGCCGAAGGCGGGCACGAACAAGCCCTCGATGAGGGTCTGCGTGGCCTTTCCGCCCGCGCCGTGGGCCATCGTGATCTGGCTGTCGCGGAACTTGGCCCGCTTGCCGCGAGCCGTCTCGATGATCCCGAGGATCTTCTGCTCGCGCTCAGACACCACGGCCTGCTCGCTCATCAGACGACCTCCCGCTCGCGGGCGAAACGGCCGTAGTTGTAGTAGGCGGCGCATGCCCCCTCGGAGGAGACCATGCAGGTGCCTATGGGACGCTCGGG
>JAXDGI010000206.1:0-64967 GCA_034665145.1 Solirubrobacteraceae bacterium | reverse complement strand
ATGCTCGACCGGTTGGCCGATGCCCTGTTCGCCGACCACGATCCCTCAGAGGTGATGTTCGCGGGGATCACCCAGCAGCTCGATCTCCAAAAGGACGGCGCACGCCTGCGCCTGGCTCTCCCGTTTGCCAGCAAGGGCGACATCTCGCTCAAGCAGATCGGGCTTGAGCTCATCGTCGGCGTCGACGGTCAGAAGCGCACGATCATGCTCCCCCCCGCGCTGGCCGGCCTGCGGCCCAGCGCGGCCACGTTTGCCGACGGAGAGCTCGAGGTGCGCTTCGATGGTTGACCGCAAGCCCGACGACAGCGATCCCCTGCGCGGCCTCGAGAAGCGCATCGAGCAGGCGTCCGAGGCCGCCGAACGGCTCATCGCCGAGGCGGCCGGAGCCGCCCTGCGGCGGCCGCCCCCAGCAGGCTGGCAAACGCCCCCGGCCGACGGAGCCGACACCGAAACGGCGGGCGGGGCGACCGAGGTCGATCTGCTGCTGGAAGCCATCCGCTCGCTCCGCGGCCGGATCCCACCCGACCTACAGCACCGCCTGGGCGAGGCGCTGCGGGAGCTTCTGCTTGCTCTGCGGGCCCTGATCGACTGGTACCTCGAGCGAACCGAGCGCGAGCGGCGCGAGCCATCTGAGGTCCAGGACATCCCGATCCTCTGACCCCGATCACCGCCGCGGAGAATCGCCCGGCCCGGGGCTTACAATCGTGCGGTGGTCCGACCCCCGGATGCTCGCGAGCCCACGGCCACCTCTGGCCGCTCGCCCGAGGGTGACGCCGGCGGGCAGGGCCGGCGCGGCCGGCGTAGCCACCCGCCCGAGCGCCTGCGGGCGGTCTGGGCAGCACTGCCCCGCGAGCGTCGCCTGGCGGCTGCGGCCGCCGTTGGACTCGTCATAACCCTGTTCTTGCCGTGGTATCAGGAGACGGTCATTGCTCAGGGCACCAGCGCCAACCTGCGCACGGTCAGCGCCTCGCTCACCGGCTGGGGGGCGTTCTCGTTCGTCGAGGCCGCGGTGCTCCTGGTCGGGGCCGCGGTGATCACGTTGCTCTTCGTGCGGGCCGAGGGCGCCGCGTTCCACGTGCCCGGTGGCGACGGCGGCGTGGTGACCGCGGCCGGTATCTGGACCTGCCTACTCATCGTCTGGCGGATGTTCGATAAGGAGGGCACAACGGCTCACGGCCTGTATGAGACCGCATCCGGGATCGAATGGGGGATCTTCCTCGCCCTCGGCGTGGCCGCGCTGCTCGTCTATGCCGGGACGCGCATCAAGCTCGCCAACGAGCCCGAGCCTCCCCTTCCCGGCGAGGGGGCCACCGCCCGACGACGGTCCCGGCGAGCGGCCGCGACCCCGGCCATGGCGACTGAGCACCCGGACGCCCTCGCGCCCGAGCCCGACGCCGCGCGGCGCCCTTCGGTCCCCCCGGCCGCCGCCGCGCGGCGCCCTTCGGTCCCCCCGGCCGCCGCGCCCAGCCCTACCCCGCGCCGGGTCCGTCCCTCCAGCCTGTCTGAGCCACCGGCAACGCGTGACCGGCGTCCCCCGCCGCCGGCGACGCGTGACCGGCGCCCCCCGCCGCCGGCCAGGGAGGATGCGCCCACCGAGGTCAGCCCGGGGCCAAGCGAGCGCCGAACCCGCGCGCACAGTCCGCGCCCGCACCGGGGGCTTGATTTCACCGAGCTCGAGCAGATCACGTTCGACGACCCGCCCGAGGCGCCAACAGTGCGTCGAGCTGAACCGGAGGCCGAGGATCCGCTGACGACCCGCCTCGACCGCCCCGACTGAGCAGCGCCCGGCCCACGCGGGACTGAGCTGCCTAGTGAGTACCGCCGGGCTGGAGCACAAACGAGAAGTAGGCGCTGACCAGGCCGATGACGAGAAGCCCGGTCAAGATAAGGGTCCGGGAGCTGGCGATGTGGCCGAGCACCGCCACGAGCAGCCCGAAGACGAGCACGGCCAGGAACACGTGTAGCTGGGACTGCTGGGAGGCGAGAAGTAGGACCACCGCTCGGCGAACCCTATATTTGAGCCCAGCGGTACACGCCGGTCGCGGCCGGTGGTGTCCCGCTGGACCTGACCGGCTGACACGAGGAAACGTGCCGTGAGCGACCAAGACCATCTTCCGACATCGGTGCAGGCCGTCTCTGAAGGCCTGCGCGCGGTGGGCTACCTCCCCGGAGACAGCACCGCGCTGGTGTCCTTCTTGGCCACCAAGCTGGGCAAGCCGGTCCTGGTCGAAGGCCCGGCCGGGGTGGGCAAGACCGAGCTGGCCAAGGCCCTGTCGCGCTCTCTGGGCCGGAGGCTGATCCGTCTGCAGTGCTACGAGGGGCTCGACGAGGCCAAGGCGCTCTATGAGTGGAACTACCGCAAGCAGCTGCTGCGCATCCAGGCGGGCACCGCCGGCGACGCCGGCGGTTCGGACACCCCAGGCGAGTCCGGTGCTCACACGGGCTGGCAGGACGTCCAGGGCGACATCTTCGGGGAGGAGTTCCTGCTCGCCCGGCCCCTGATGACGGCGATCGCCTCGCCCGAGCCGGTCGTGCTGCTCATAGACGAGATTGACAAGACCGACCAGGAGTTCGAGGCCATGCTGCTCGAGCTTCTGTCCGATTTCCAGATCTCGATCCCCGAGCTGGGACTGATCGAGGCCCGAACCCAGCCGGTCGTTCTGCTCACCTCCAACAACACGCGTGAGCTGACCGAGGCCCTCTAGCGGCGCTGCCTCTATCTGTGGCTCGATTACCCGGACACCGAGCACGAGCTCGAGATCGTCCGCCTCCATTCACCCGATCTGGATGAGTCGGTGGCCCGCAAGCTGGTCGAGATCATCTCCTCGGTCCGCGAGCTTGACCTCAAGAAGCCTCCCAGCATCGCCGAATCGATCGACTGGGCGCGGGCCCTCCTCCTGCTCGGCGCCGATGAGATCGACGCCGATACCTTCCGCTCAACGATGAGCGTGATCGTCAAGCACCGCACCGACCTCGACACAGTGGCCGCCCGGGTGGGCGTCAAGCTCGAGCGCCCGGCCGACGACGGGGCTGGCCGCGCGGCCTGACGCCGTGCCCTCGCCCAGGCTCTACGCAACGGTCCCCGAGCGGGGACCCGGCGGGTTTGGCGGCCAGCTGCTCGGCTTCGCCGAGGAACTGCGCGAGGAGGGGATGGCGCTGGGGACGTCCGAGCTGCTCGACGCGTTCGCCGCGCTCGAGCAGGTGCCATGGACCGACCAGGCTGACTTCCGCGGTGCGCTCTCGGCCACGCTGGCCAAGTCGCCCGAGGACGAGCGCACCTTCGCGCTCGTCTTTGAGCGGTTCTTCTTCCGCGCCGCGGAGGCGGAGGCCGCCCGCCAGCAGATCAGTGAGGCCCAGACTCGTTCCGGCTCGCTCGACGTCGACCTCGATGCCCTGCGCCAGCAGATTGCCGCCGCCCTGCGCGAGGGCTCGGAGGCCGCGATGCGCGACCTGGCCCGGCTGGCCATCGCTGCGTTCGGCAAGGGCGAGGGCTCGGGAGTCCTCGGCGTCGACGTTCAGCGCATTCGCCGGGCCCTGGGCTTGCGCACCGAGCCTCAGCCCGACCTGCCTGAGGATGATCCTCGGCGCGAGGGCGTGCCGCGCGATCAGCTGCGTCGCTTTGAGCAGCAACTGCGCCGCGAGCTCGAGCGGGCCCTGATCGAGCGCACCTCGAGCCTCCCACCCAAGCGCCCGTTGACCGAACTCGACCGGGCGCTGCCCACCGGCCCGATCTCCGACCTGGCCGCGGTCCACCGGGTGGTCGCCCAGCTCAAGCGACGGCTGGCCACCCAGGGCCACGAGCTCCGGGGGCGCAAGCGGCATGCGCACGTCGATGTCCGGCGCACGATGCGCGCCTCGCTGCAGACCGGCGGGGTGCCGATCGAGCTCAAATACCGTCCCCAGCGCCCGCGCCGGCCCGAGATCTTCGTCCTCTGTGACGTGTCGACCAGCGTGACCAGCGCCAGCACATTCTTCTTGTCGGTCCTGCACGCCCTGCACGACTCGTTTCGCAAGTTGCGCTCGTTCGTGTTCATCGAGCGGATCTCCGAGGTCACCGAGGTGTTCGAGCGCGAGCGCGACTTCCGTGCCGCCAGTGAGGCCGTCTCCAAGGACGCCGGCGTGGCCGACATCTCCGGTTACACGGACTACGGTCGGGTGTGGACGGAGTTCCTGGCCGAGATCGAGGACGAGCTGCACCCCCGCGCCACGGTGATCGTGCTCGGCGACGCTCGCACCAACGGCCGGCCACCCCGGGACGACGTCTTCGAGGCCATCACCGCCCGCGCCGGACGTACGTTCTGGCTCAACCCCGAGCCACGCCTGTACTGGAACTACGGGGACTCGGTGATCGCCGCCTACGAGCAGCACTGCACTGCCTTTGAGTGCTGGCGGACCGATCAGCTCGAGGACTTCGTCAAGGCGCTGGCTCAGCCGATCAGGGTCTAGACCGGCCTACCCCGCTTCGACGAATCGCGTGCTCAGCGTGCGCGTGTCCCCGTTGGCGTCGCGCAGACGCCACTGCGCGAGATATGTCCCGGGAGCCAGCGCCGGGACGGCGAGCCCGCGGGCGGTGTCGACATTGCCCGCGCTAAAGGCGACGTGGCGTGAGCCCACGGCGGCGATCCGAACGGCGACGGGCGTGCCGCGGGCGACCACCGAGCTGTTCGGGCCGGCCAGGCCCGACTGGGCCGAAACCCGGAACGGCCCATAGAGGGTCTCGTCGGCGAGGGGCATGGTGGACATGATGCGAGGCACCGAGACCACCGTCTCGCCGCCGCTGAACTCGTCGGTCTGGGTGATCGCGGCCGTGCTCAGGCCCCGCGCGCGCCCGCTGGGCGGACAGATGTCGCTGCTCACGCCCGGGCCGCCGCCCAGCAGTCCGAATGGCGATGGGCTGGGCGGGGGCGAGCCGTAGAAATCGCCGGGCTGACAGCGGCCGGCGGCGACGCGGGTCTCGTTGCCGGTGATGTCAACGCGGAGATGGGCGACGTGAAGGCTGGTCAAGCGCCGGCCCGCCCGGTTGACGAGGTTGAGGACCTCACCGCCGCGAAGCCGCAGACCCGAGCGGGACACGACGCCGTCGCCGGTTGCGCGGACAGGATGGCCGCCGAGGCGGTAGCGCCGGTGAGAGCCCAGCCCGGAACACCGGACCGTGCCGATCCGCAGGTAGGCGTCGCACACGGGCAGGCCGTTGCCGCCGGACGCCGCCGATGAGGGGAAGGAATCGGGCTCTCCGGGGGCAGTGGTCAGCTTGACCAGCGCGCCCAGCGGCGTCAGTCCCGGCAGGGGGGCCCGGTTGTCTTCGCTTGAGAAGAAGATGCGCGTACCAAGGCCGATCGGACGCGTCGGGACCGATCCGGCGTCTGTCTCCGTGCTGCAGAGCTGGGCCGGCGGCTCCGTGAGCCGGCCGCCGACGCGCAGGGACAGGACGCCGACTTGCCCGCAGGGGTAGATCTGAATCGCGTGCGCGTTCACGGACACGCCGCTATCCAGCGTGGACCACCCCGTGTAGCCGGCCTGCGTGAAGGGATTGCCCCCGCCGCCGGTCGAGATCAGCTCTGGTGGTGGCAGACCGCGGCCGGAGCCATAGCTCACCCCAACGGCCTCGCGGTCGTCCCCGACGGCGTGCACGGCCCCGCTCGCCGCCCGCAGGCGAACCGGACCCCAGCTTCCGTCCGGGCGGGTGCGCACGGTGGCCCGGGCCACGTCGCCCAGGCCCCGGATCAGATCGATGTGCACGGTGGCCTCACCCGGATGGCCCATGCTGCCTCTGACGGTCGGGCTGAACTGGCGCAGGGATATCGAGGGGAGATCGGCCGGCGGCCCCGGTGCGGTCGAACCCTGAACACACCCGACGGCGCCGTTTGACCACATCTCCTGGAGCAGGTACTCGTGCCCGTTGAGAAGCTGGTTGTAGGGAGCGCCATCAGGCGCATAGCCGAGCGGGGTGCCGCGCTGGGGTCCGAGCTCGCACTTATCCCCAGTCTCCATGCCGGTCGGGTCCATCCAGCCAGTGCCGTAGGGATCGGTGATCGCCTCCGCGAGCTCATGCGCGGTAACGTCGAGCGACAGCTCGGCCTCCGGGTTGCCCTGCGGATCTGATCCGGGGGGCGGCGTCAGTGCGACGAGCGGATCGGGGATCGGCGCATAGACGGTCGTGCCGTGGCCACGGTCAAATACCGAGTGGTAGCCGGCGAACGCGTCTGAGGCGCAGGCGCCGACCATGATGCACGAGTCCACGTTGGGGGGCAGAAAGACGAGCCACAGGTTCCTCAACCCGCGAGCGCGCGAGTCCTGCCCGGCGATCACGGAGTCGAGCTGGCGCTGGATCTGGGCGTCGGTGATGCAGGTGGCGGTGCCCGACGGCGAGGCGCACTGTTGGCCGCGCGACGGAAAGGGCGCGCTGGTGTCGACCGAGTCGATGACCGGGTCGTAGCTGAGCCGGGTGTCACCGGGGCCCGTCCGATCGTGGAACTGGGTCATGGTCGAAAAGATGTCGGCGTTGGGCGGCCCGCCGTGGGCGGCGTCGACAAGAAACTGCTTGACCAGGGCTTCGTATCCGGGCACCCCCGCCCCGGGCGAGCCATCAAAGCGATAGCCCGCCGGCGCCCAGAAGACCGTATGAAGCGTGACACCACGCATGACCTGGCCGCCGTGGTAGACGACCTGAGCCGCCGGACTGCTCGGGATGTCAAATGCCCCCGCGTGCGGGATCAGGCCCATAGCAAAGCCGAGCCGGGCGCGGAACTTCGCGTGCGGTGAGGCAGCGGTCGCCTCGGCCGGCCGGGACACAGCCAGGCCGGAGAAAGCGAGCAGTGCGATCGCCAGGGCCATCCAACGGAGGACCGCGAGGCGGCGCATTGGCGCGCACGTTATCGCAGCCTGGCCGCCGCTGGCGCGCAACCGCTGATCCACTACCATCAGGCGTCGCATCTGGAAACCAGGGGGGCTGGCGGGTTCGTCGGCTGAGATAGCGCCCCTCACCATCGGACGTGACCCGGCGCTGACCCTTCGAACCTGTGGGGCAATGCCCGCGGAGGGAGTGAACCGACCGATGATCGAGGCTCCGGCCCAGGAGCCCCGCGAGCGGGGAGGCAACGACGCCGTGCGCGTCGAGTCCGTGCGGCGGACGTTCGCTACCCGGCGCGGGGCCGTGACCGCGCTTGACGGCATGACGCTGCACGCCGCAACGGGCGAGATCGTGACCGTCGTCGGACCGAGCGGCTCCGGCAAGACCACGCTGCTCGAGTTGATCTGCGGATTGCAACGCCCTGACCAGGGCGTGCTCGCGGCCGATCCGGCGGCACTCATGCCCCAGCGAGACCTGCTGCTCCCCTGGCTGACCGCGCTCGACAACGCCGCTCTGGCTCTGCGTGCGCGCGGCGTCGCGCGGGACGCCGCCCGGACCCAGGCCCGCCCGTGGCTGGCTCGCTTCGGGCTCGAGGGCTTTGCCGAGACCCGTCCCGCTGAACTCTCCGGGGGAATGCGCCAGCGAGTCTCGTTCCTGCGGTCACTGCTGGCGGGCAAACCCGTGCTGGCCCTCGACGAGCCGTTCGCGGCGCTTGACGCGCTGACGCGTGCCGAGATGCAGTCGTGGCTGGCCCGGGTGCTCGCAGACGAGCCGCGGACCGTTGTCCTGGTCACCCATGATGTCGAGGAAGCGGTCGTCCTGGGCGACCGGGTGGTGGTGATGTCAGCCCGTCCCGGGCGGTCGGTGGCCGAGATCGAGATCACCCTCCCCCGCCCTCGACGCCGCACCGATCCGGCGCTGACTGCCCTGCGCGAACGCGTCTACGAGGCTCTTGGGGTGCCGGCATGAGGCGTTGGCTCGGCGCCTGGCGGGCGGCGGCTCTGCTCGCCGTCCTGCTCGGGATCTGGGAGGTCTACGTCGACGCGGGCGGGGCCGACTCGTTGATCCTGCCCGCCCCGCACGCGGTGGCCAGTTCCCTGTACGACGATCGCGGTCTGCTCTGGTCCAACTTCCTCGTCACGGCCGAGGAGATCCTGCTCGGCATCGTGGTCGCCGCCGTCAGCGCTCTGCTCATCGCCAGCGCCATGCACTTCTTCATCACCGTCCGCCGAGCCTCGCTGCCCCTGCTCATCGCCTCGCAGACGATCCCGATCCCGATGCTCGCCCCGATCCTCGTGCTGTGGCTGGGGTTCGGGCTGCTGCCCAAGGTGGTCGTGGTCGCCCTCGTCTCCTTCTTTTCCATCGTCGTCACGACCCTGGCCGCCTTTTCTGCCGTGGACCCTGACCTGATCAAGCTGATGCGGACCTTCGACGCCTCCCGCTGGCGCACGTTTTGCCACGTTGAGCTTCCGTCTGCCCTCCCCGGCGTGTTCACCGGCGCCAAGATTGCCGTCATCGTGGCCGTGATCGGGGCGGTGTTCGCCGAGGAGGCCGGGGCCAACGCCGGGCTCGGCTACCTGTTCGAGCAGTCCATCCCCCAACTTCTCACCGCTCGCGCCTTTGCCACCGTGGTGATCCTGTCCGTGTTCGCGATCGCCCTGTTCGCGCTTCTCACCCTGGCCGAGCGGCTGACCCTGCCCTGGGCCCATCGACCGATTGGAGAACCGATTCAATGAGACGACCACCTAGGGTCCTCATGCCCCTGCTGACCGCCCTGGCCATGGCCTGTGCCCTGGCCGCCTGCGGGGCAAAGAAAGACGCTCTGACGCCGGCGGCCACGAGCGCCCAGCCCGTCTCGTTGATGCTCGACTGGTTTCCCAACGCCGATCACGTTGGTCTCTACCGCGCGCTGTCGGCCGGCTACTTCCGCCAGGCCGGCCTCAACGTCTCGGTCCATATTCCCAGCGACCCGGCCACACCGCTGCAGTTACTGGCGGCGGGCAAGATCGACCTGGCCATCTCCTACGAGCCCGAGGTGCTGCTGGCCCGCGACAAGGGGCTGCCCGTCGTTTCCGTCGCCGCCCTGGTCCAGCGCCCGCTGACCTCGATCGTCTCGCTGGGCAGCAAGCACATCACCAGCGCCAAGCAGCTCCGTGGCCAGACCGTGGGTGACGCCGGCATCCCCTACCAGCACGCGTACCTGAAGACCATCCTCCAGCACGCCGGGGTGACGTCGAGCTCGGTCAAGGAGATCAACGTGGGTTCCAATCTGGTCCCGGCGATGCTCTCCGGGCGAGTCGCGGCCACCCTCGGCGCCTACTGGAACTACGAGGCGATCCAGTTGCGCCAGCTGGGCCGCCGGGTCAACGTGATCCATGTCGAGAACGCCGGCGTGCCCACCTACGACGAGCTGGTGCTCGTCGCCCGGGAGAACGAGCTGGCCAAGCAGACCAATGTCCTGCGTCGCTTCGTCCAGGCGCTCGGGCGCGGGTATCAGTCCGTGCGCACCAACCCGAACGCGGGCGTCGACGCCCTCGTCACGGCCAATCCCTCGCTGAGCCGCAAGCTGCAGCTGGCCAGCGTCAACGCCACACTGCCCGCCTTCTTCCCCGCCGGGGCCAACCAGCCCTGGGGCTGGCAGAACAGCCGTCGGTGGACTGCCTACGGGCAATGGATGCTCGGCCAACACCTTGTCTCCAACCCGGCCTCCGTCGTCGCCGCCGAGACCAACCAACTGCTGGCCGGTCAGGGTCCGTAGTGCGCGCCTGCGGACGGGGTCGGGTCACGGGCCGGAAGCCCCAACCCTCAAGCCGCCAGCCGCAGCACGCCGCCCCCGCCCCCCGAGCGCAGCGCGTGCAGCCCCGCCAGTCCGCTCCACGGGGCAAAACGGGCGAAGAACTCCGACACCTCGGCCTCGGTCGACCGTGAGCGGGGATCGTCGTTGAGCAACCGGCCTACGAGTTTGATGTAGGCCAGGTCGCCGGCCGGCAGCTGGTCCATCCGCCCCTGACCTGTGAGGGCCAGCATCTGGATCGTCCAGCTGCCGATTCCCGGGATCCGGCGTAGCCGGCGCCAGCCCCGCTCGTGATCAGAGTCCAGGAGGTCAACCCGGCCGCTGGCCACCTCCCGGGCGGCGCGCAGGAGGGTCATCGACCGTCCCGGGCTGAGATCCATTGAGGCCAGCAAGGCGGGGGCCTGGGCGGCGAGGACTGCGGCGGTCGGCGAGTCACGCAGGCCGGTGTGGGGGCACCGGCGGCCGAGCCGGACGGTGAGACGGCGTTCGATCAGCGCCGCACGCTCGTACTCGATCAGCTGCTCGCAAATCGCCCACACCAGCGCCTCGAATGGGTCGGGGCGCACGGACACCCGCAGACCCGGATTGGCCCGGACCGAACGGCCTATCAGCGGGTCAAAGCGAAAGCGCTCGTAGAACTCGCGCAGATCCTGATCGACGCCGAGGGCCAGGCGCATGCGCTCAAGTCCCCAATCGGCCACCTCCCGGCGCTGGGCGCGGGCGCCGAACAGCACGCGCTCGGGGGCGATCTGAGCCACCCGGATCGAGACCGACTCCTCGCCAGCATGGAGCAGGCGGTGCAGGACCCCACCCCGGACCTGAGCCACGCCGTCGAGGCCGGTGCGCCGCGAGAGGCGAAACGGCCAGCGGGGTCGGACCTCGGTCCGCACCTCCACCGAGCTCGGGTCGCTCACTCTCCGGGCTTGGCCAGCAGGTGCACGTCGACCAGGAACGAGCGGCTGGCCACCACCGGCATGCCTATCGGGCCGCGCCGCTGCAGCCGGGTGCGGGCCAGGCGCCGGGCACTGTGGCGCCTCAGCAGGGCGAGCGTGGCCGCCCCGGCGACGAATCCCGTGGCGGCGGCCGCCGCTGCCTGGACCGCGGGCAGCGCGACGGTGCCGGCCGGATCCAGGGCGCGGACCTCTGACAGGACCGGGAGACCGTCGACGACCTCGCCCTCGTCACTGACGTAATCGGGCTCGGCCGGGATGTCATCGGGCCTCTCAGGCTTCACATCGGGCCTCTCAGGCTTCATCTACCCCCCATGGTGACACCGTTGGCGGTCGTTAGCATGACAGCCCGATGCCGACTTCAATCGATGTCTTTGCCAAGGCGCGCGAGCATGAGCGTCTCGAGCAGCTCCGCGTGGCCCGCGAGCTGGGTGCGCTGCCGTACTTTCGCGTCCTGGAGGGCCCGACGCTCCCGGTGGTGGAGATGGAGGGCGCCGAGCGGATCATGCTCGGCTCCAACAATTACCTTGGGTTGACCGGCGATCCGCGGGTCAAGCAGGGCGCCGCGGACGCGCTGGCCAAGTACGGAACCGGTCTCACCGGCTCACGCTTCCTCAACGGCACGATCGATCTCCATCTCGAACTCGAGCAGGAGCTGGCCGACTGGATGGGGACCGAGGCGGCCATTGTCTTTACCACCGGACATCAGGCCAACCTGGGCGCGCTGGGCACGATCCTCGGCCCCGGGGACACGGTGATCGCCGACTCCGGGGATCACGCCTCGATCCTCGACGGCTGCATCCTGTCCCGGGCCAAGCTCCGTCCCTTCCGCCACAACCGGCTTGACCGCCTGGAGTACGCGCTGCAGAAGGCCGCCGGCGACGGGGGCGGCGTCCTCGTCGTCGTCGATGGCGTGTTCTCGATGGAGGGTGACGTTGCACCGCTGCCTGAGATCGTCGAGCTGTGCAGCCGCTACGGCGCCCGCCTGATGGTGGACGAGGCCCACGCCCTCGGGGTGCTCGGTCCCCGCGGAGCTGGAACGTCCGAACTGTTTGGCGTCGAGGATCGGGTTGACCTCCGGATGGCCACCTTCTCGAAGTCGCTGGCCTCCTGTGGCGGCGTCATCGCGGGTCCGGCCGACGTGGTCGAGTTTCTGCGCATCCAGTCGCGCCCGTTCATGTTCACCGCCGCGGCCGTTCCGGCGGCCGTCGGAGCCACCCTGGCCGCGGTGCGGATCTGCCGCTCTGAGGAGGGCCCCCAGCTGTTCGCCCGCGCCCTGGAGAACGCCCGGTATCTGCACGCCGGGCTGCACCAGCTCGGCTTCAAGGTCGTGGAGCCGACCCAGCTGGCCGACGGAACCGAGATCGTGACCACTGTCGTGCCGGTGGTGGTGGGCGATGATTGGAAGGCGGCCTTCCTGTGGAAGGCGCTTTATGACGCCGGCGTATTCGTCAACGTCGCCCTTCATCCCGCCGTGCCCCCGGCCGGCGCCCTGTTGCGCACGAGCGTCATGGCCACGCACGACCGCGAAACCCTGGACCGGGCGCTTGAGATCTTCGCCCAGGTCAAGCGCGACTTCGAGGCCGAGCACGGGCCGCTGCCCACCGGCAGATCCGCGCCCGGCACCTAGCCTCCGGCCGCATCGTGGCCGACGATGCCGGCGCCGCGCTGACGAAACCTACTCAAGGCCACCCCCCTCGCTTTCCCACGCAGAGGGGCCCAATCTTCTTGTCCGCGAATGCACAAACACATCGGCGCACAAAAAAGGCGCTCTGTGCGCGTCCAAGGCCACTTGTGACATTGCTGTGACCTCGTCGGTGTTCTAGGTTTCAACCCGTCGCCGGTCTGACCGGCCGGGGCGACTTTCGGAGGGACCACCGAGCGGGGCGACCAGTCTCGGCGGCCAGATAGGAGCTTGCGCTCCGGCCCATATGACGCAGGACGGCTGACGACACGTTGCGGGACGCTCGTGCGGGCAGCCGGTAATAGCCAACGTTCGCTCCGAGAGCGGACCGATAATCAGCGGAGTGAGAGATCTAGATGATGCAGCAGACCGCAACGGATACGCCTGAGCCGCAGCGACTCCGCGCCCTTGAGCGCGCCAACGAGATTCGTCTGGCCCGAGCGGGTCTCAAGCGACGAATCGCGGTTGGCGACATATCCGCCGCAGACGTGCTTCTCAGCTGCCCGCGGGAGGCCAGCAGCTGGTCGGTGGGCGATCTGCTCATGAGTCAACGTCGGTGGGGGACCACCCGGTGCCGTAAGTTCCTCTCGCGCCTTCAGATTCCCGAGACCAAGCCGATCGGCACATTGACCGAGCGCCAGCGTCATCTGCTGGCCAACGCGCTGTACGAGCGCTCCGAGTCACCCCTCGCCTCGCTGGACGGGCCGATGGAGCGCGAGCGGGAGCTGGCCTTCGCCTGAGCAGGCGCTGCCTACAGGTGGATCCCCACGGGCACCGGGCTGGCGCCCGCGAACAGGAAGAACCAGATCACGAACACGACGAGCGTCAGGCCGGCGCTGATGACCAGCACCGCCTCGAGCACCACGTGTCCGGGGTCGGTCTGGCCGCGGGCCATACAGTTGGCCCGGTAGGAGTCGCTCAGCTTGGCCAGGAGCGAGGCGAGGATCATCACCTGGAGGACGACGCCAACGAACATCGCCGCGATGGCCGTCCCGACCGATTCGGTTGCCCCCTGGATCTGGGATCCCACCCACAGCCACAGCAACGGGGTGCCCACCCACAGCCCGAGACTGCCGATGAACATGATGAGCGTGATCAGGACCGCTCCGGCGCTGTGTCGCAGCAGCACGCGCACGGTCAGGCGGCTCCACCCGCGGCGGCAGTCGAGCCAGCGACGCGGCCCCCGGGAGCGGGAACCTTCAGAGCATCATCCGGGTCGCGAGACCAGCCTCGCGACCCTCGGCTAACGGACAGCCCGAGGAAAGCTTGACCTGCCACCAGCCCATCAGCATCCCGATCAGACCCAGGCGGGGCCTGACCTGCCAGACGCCGCAGCCCGGTTCACCCAGCTCGGCACGCGAGATGCGGACGAAGCGGTACTTGCCCGGTTCGAGCAGCATGCGTTCGAGGATGCGACGCTTCTCCTCCTGCTCGTCAGCCCGCTGGGCGATCAGCGCGCGCGAGGAGCGCAGGCGCTCGGCCAGCTCATCACGAACGCGTTCCAGCTCGCCGAGCGCGAGCAGTCGTGGCGATGAGGCGACCGCGGCCGGCTGAGGCAGTCCGCCCATCGGAAACGCGGTCACGAAGGCATCGGCAAGGTCGCGCTCCAGGCGGGAGATCTGGTGGCGCAAGGTACGCCGGGCGGCGCGCTCTTCAGGCTCAGCCGACCGAAACCGCACCCCGGATGTCACCGCGGGCGGCGGAACCTCGCTCGCCGGATACGCGTAGCTCCACCCCATAAAATTCACATTAGCAATTTGCCCCACGGGCTCAAGCCGGTTCCCCCCGGGCCTGCTCAGCCCAGTAACTCCGCGCACATCCACAGAGCTTCCTCGACGTGGATGGCCGGGACCCCCTCCACGGCCACCGCGAACAGCGCCACGCGCTCAGTTCGTCCTGTCACCCGATGGGTGGAGTCGGGCTCTGTGAACAACAGTCCGTACACCGTCTGGGCGTCAGCCACCACGAGCGTGCCGGGATCGATGTAGACGCCGCCCGCCCGCGCGCGCTCGCGATCGGCCACCGTGACCGTGCGGATGCCCAGTCCGCCGACGTCGACGTGGTCAGCATCCAGGGCCCACACCGGCACTCCGGTCTCGATGAGTGCGATCAGGCACGCGTCAGAGATCAGGTCGACCGAGCGAAAGCCGCCGTGCAGGAGGCGCTCGACGGCCGCTCGCTCACTGGGGATCCGCCGCACGTCGGGGTCGAGCCCGATCTGGCGATAGAACGCCCGGTAGGCCTGGGGCAGCGGCTTGGTGCGCATCGCCACCACGCTGGCTCCGCGGTAGCGGCTGGAGAGGTCCCGCAGCCGGCCGACGACCGGCGGTGGGCTGTCGCGACGCCTGGCCGCGGCGGTGATCCAGTGCAGGCGCAGTCCCGGGAACTCGTCTGAGACAACGCCCTCGATGAAGCCCACGGCGGGACTGAGCGGAAACTCATCGCTCACCGGCCGCTCCCGATCAGGGCCTGGACGCGCGGTGCGAGGGCGCGGCTCGACGCCCAGGGGTCTCCGATCAGGCGGTCACGCACGATGCCGCCCCGGGCGGCGAGCTCGGCCATCGGACAGGCTGCCACTCCGTAGAGCCCCTGTACGGCCCCGTCCTCGTCGTAGGCGACGGGGATCGTCCAATGGTGAGCGCGGATGGCCCTCCGGGTGCTGGCGCGATTACCGTTGACCGCCACGGCCGCAAACTGGACTCCGGAGCCAGCGAACCGCCTCGACAGCTGCTGCAGCGCGTCGACCTGTCGCTCGCATTGCGCCGCCCCGGCGACAAACAGGGATAGCACCAGGGGCCCACGCTTGACGAGCAGGCAGATGTTCAGTGCTCGGGGGTCGTGGCGGGCCAGGGTGCACGGAGGCGACACGTTGGGCGAACCGGTCAGCGTCGTGGCGGCCAATGGGGCGGCGAAGTAGCGCAGGCGCTGGCCGGGCGGTACGCCCGTCCCCCCCAGCCCCCGCGTGGCGAACAGGTAGACGGAGAAGATCACCACCACGATCAGGCCGATGATTCCGATCATCCAGCGGTAGCGCCGGGTGTCGATGCCCGACGCACTGGAGAGGGTGACCATCGCCGGGCGGCGACCTTCGCCGCGGCGCTGGGGGCGGCCGGGACCGTCGCCGGCCGCGGGATCGTCGGGGGCGGGGCTCTCACGTGCCTCGCGCCCCCGGTCGGGATCGAGCCGGCGAAGCAGGTCGGGCCGCTCATCCTCGCGCGCGCCCGGCTGCCCGGGCCCGCCCTCCATCCCTCCGGGGCCACCCGGGCCACCCGGGCCACCGGGGCCACCCGGGCCACCGGGGCCACCCGGGTCCGCCCGGCCTCCGGAATCCGCCGGACCGGCGGGGTCCGCCGGGCCTTCCGAGCTCACGCCACCCGGGGGCGCCGCCGGCGGCGCAGGGGCGACCCGGCGCTGGCGAGAGCGGCGCGGGCTCCGGCCAGTGCGTCGTGGCGCTCAAACAGCACGAGGACCGCGGGCAGCACGAGCAGGACCCCCCCGAGCGACACCGTGAGATCCACGAGGGTGACGAATCCGAAGTCCCGCAGCATCGTGATGTTCGAGAACACCAGCACGCCGAAGCCGAAGATGGCCGTGACCCCGGAGGCAATCACCGCCGACCCGGTCGAGCGATACGTGCGCCTCAGCGCGACCGTCAACTCGTGCCCGGCCTCGCGTTCCTGGCGGAAGCGCTCGGCCAGCAGGACGCTGAATTCTGTCGAGATGGCGATCACCAGCGTTCCCAGCGTGGCCGACATCGGGTTGAGCGGGATTCCGATCACGAACAGGATCAGGGCCGACCAGCCCGTGGCCAACGCGATCGGGATCATCGGGACCAGGGCCCGGCGCAGGTCGCGGAAGACGAGGGCCAGAACCAGACCGACCGCGAGCAGCCCGGCCACGAGCGTCAGCAGCCGCCTTGACGAGGAGGACAGCGCCGCGTTGGCCTGGGCCGCGAGCACCGGGAGCCCGGTCAGCTGGGCCCGAACTCCGGCGGGCGGATTGAGGTGCGACTGCATGTAGTTGATCACGCGGTCCTGGCGCGCGAGCGGCATCAGGCGGATGCCAAAGGCCAGCGTGGCGTGGCGGTGATCACTGGTGATCACGGCCTGAGAGAAGTACGGCGGGACGGCGGTGAGCAGCGCATTGATCTGGCTCTGAGTGAGCTGCGGTGACTGGTTGGCCGCCTGGGCACCAGTGGAGAACAGGTCCGGCAGGGACAGCGCCGGGCACAGCGTCGAGTAGGCACAACCCCTCGTCTCGAGGTAGCCGTAGTGCTGGAGCAACTGCTTCTCGTAGCGGATCATCCAGCCCACCGTGCTCGGGCTGGCCACGTTGGCCCCGTTGACGGTGACGTCAATCTCCCCGGAGACGCCGGTGACCTTCTCCAGCGTGTGCAGGTTGCGCAGAGCGGGCATCCCCGCCGGCACGAGCTTGGTCACGTCGGACTGCACCGCGGTCTGCGTGTCGGCGACCCAGCCCAGCAGGGCGAGCACCGCCGCGACCGCCAGCACACGACCCGGCTGACGCAAGACGGCGCCGACCAGACGGCCGCCCGCGGGAGCGGCGGGCCCGCGCCGGGGCGGGCGCGGTGACGCTGCGCCCAGCGGTGAGCGTCGCGACCGGCGCGTCAGGCGCGCCGCCACCCCGCGTCCGGCCCCGGTCAGGATCTCGGCCGCGCCGCGTCCGGCCACCACGAGAGTGCCACCGGCGGCGCGTGTCGGGCGGCCCAGGACGCGGACGATCGAGCGGCTGATATTTCCCGTCAGCTGCGCCGCTGCGCGCAGGCCGGCGCCGACAAACCCCAGGCGACGATCGGCCAGCACCAACGCGGCCGAGCCCGCGGTCAGGGCGCAGACCAGCGCGACGGCAATGCCGGCCACGAGAAGCAGCCCGAAGTCCTGCACCATCGGAACCGGGGAAAGCAGCAGGACGAGAAAGCCGGTCGCGGTGGCCAGGGCGGCGGTGGCGATCGTCGGTGCGGCCCGGCTCGCCGCCGCCGCGACGGCGCCGCGGGCACTGACCGCACCGCCTGACTCGCCGGCCGCTGCCGTGCCACCCACCCGCGATCCCGCCTCACCCGAGGCAGCACCCGAGCCATCGGCCCGCCGCGCCTCGTCGGCACGGGCTTGGAACTGGATCCCGTAGTCGACGGCGAGGCCGATGAGGATCGGCAGGACGGCGATCGAGGCCATCGTCAGGGGCGCGCCGAGGGCGGCCAGCAGGCCGAAGGTGATGCCGGTGGCGGCCAGGGCCACGGCCAGCGGCAGGAGCCGCAGACGGCTGCGGAAGACGATGAGCAGGGTGGCCGCCATGACCAGCAACGCCGCGATGAGCAGACCGGCGATCGAGCCCGAGATCTGACTCGAGAGGTCGTGCAGGACGACCGGGACGCCGGTCACCGTGTAGCGCCCGCCGTAAGCCGACCGGAACATCGGCATGCGGATCGCCTGCCGGATCCAGCCGATCGCCTGGGCCTGCTGGGCGTCGCTCAGCGACGCCCGCAGGCGGATCTGGATGAGCGCCGAGTTCGTCGTCGGAAACAGGTAGGCGAAGCGCGCCTTGGGCTGATTGACCCCGCGCGTCTGATCGAACACGATCTGCGGGATGAACTGGGGCGAGTCGATTGACGGCAGCGCGGTGATGCCGGTGCTTAGGGCCATCTGCTCGAGAGACTGATACTGCTGCTGCTGGGCGAGCGTGCCCGCCGCCTGGGCCATGCGCAGCGCCCGGGCCTTGGACAGATGGCGGGCCCGGGCCAGCTGGTAGGCGGCATTCCGGGCGTTCTTGACCGTCGTCCCCACACCGCTCAGCATCGACGAGATCTGGGTGTTGACGGCGGCCACGGCCCGGTTGAGGAACGTGCCGGGCCCGTAGACGACCTGGGCGGGCTTGTAGCGAGCCAGCTTCCCGCACGGGCTGTTCTGACCGCCGTAGGGGGTGTTGGCCGGCGCGGGCACGAAGGCGCGCAGGCTGGCGTTGGCGACCACCGTCTGCCCGGCGAAGCAGGCCTCGAGCTGTGTGAGCTTGGCCAGATCCTTGGTCTCGACCAGATTGGTGAGCGGCTCGTGGATGAGCACGATCACCGGGTCGCCCCCGAAGTGGTGCTCGGCCGAGACGGTCGCCTGGTAGCTGGCCGACGACTTGCCGACGAATGTGTCGATGCCCGCCGAAGGCTTCAGCCCCAGAGCCAGGAGTCCCCCACTCAGAGCGAGGGCGAGCACGATCGAGATCGTGAGCACGGGCCGACGCGCCGCGCCGGAGGCAAGCTGGAGAAAGCGCGTCCTGCCTTTCATGCGTCCGCTCGTGCCGCGGTTGGGAGATTCATGAGCAGCACGGGGCAGGGTACCGGCGGGATCGGGCCGGGCGCGCCGATCCGATCGCGCAGCGAGCCGGCGCGATCAGTCCATGGCCAGCGGGCCCTGGGACTCGCCGGAGAGGAACTGCCGGATGAACGGGTTCTCGGAGTTGAGCATGTCCTCGGCCGGGCCGGCCTCGACGATCCGGCCCTTCCAGAGGACGTTGATGTAATCGGCCACCCGGCGGGCACTCATGATGTCGTGGGTGATCACGCAGAAGGTGGGGAGATGCTCTTTCTGCTTCTCCTTGGCCTCGTCCATCATGTCGCGATGGATCTCCAGGATGAGCTCGCCGAGCAACGCGGTCCGCACCGGGTCAAGCCCCGAGTCGGGCTCGTCGAAGAGCACGATGTCGGGCTCGAGGACCAGCGCCCGGGCAAAGCCGGCCCGCTTGCGCATCCCGCCCGAGAGCTCGTTGGGCATCTTCGCCTTGGCGGAGCCAAGGCCAACCTCGTTCAGGCGCCGCATGACGATGTCCTCGACCTCGTCCTCGCCCTTCTCGGTGTGCTGGCGCAGCGGGAAGGCGACGTTGTCAAACAGATTCATGGAGCCGAACAGCGCACCGTCCTGGAACAGCAGGCCGAACTTCTTGCGCATGTCGAACAGCTCGTCATCGGGCATGTTCGGCACCGAGTTGCCGTGGACCAGGATGTCCCCCTCGTCGGGGTAGAGCAGGCCGACCATGTGCTTGATGCAGACCGACTTACCGGTGCCGGACGGGCCGAGGATCATGGAGACCATGCCCTCGGGCAGTCCCATGTTCAGGCCCTGCAGGATCTTCGAGCGACCGAAGGCCTTGTAGGTGTCGATGAACTCCACCGCGTCGGGCCGCCCGGACGGATAGACCTTGTAGGTGTGCCACTTGTATTCCTCGTCTGAGGTCCCGCTGGGCGGCTCGGGGCGGGGCGGGGATTCGTCGACGACGGAGACGCGTGAGCCGCCGCGACCGTCCTGGCGGCCGTCCTCGCCGCCGGCCTGACGCTGGCCCTGCGACTGATCCTGCTCCTGGGTAGCGGCTTCGCTCTCGCCTTCGGACTCCTTCGCCTCTTCCCAGGTGGGCGTTTCCTCGATCTCCCCTCCGTGAGGGGCCGCGCTCTTGATCTGCTCCTCGCGCTCTTCGGGCGAAAGCTCGACCTCGGCTCCGCGGGCCTCGGCGCTGTGGGACTCATCCTGGTGCCCGATCTCGCGCGGGTCGTTGCTGGCGTCCCCGCTGTCGTTGCCGGCGTCCTCGCCCGACCGGCCGGCCTCGGGCTTGTGCTGGGTCTGACCGCCCGAACCGCCCGAGCCGCTCTGGCCGCCATCGCCGTCCGAGCCGCCCGCATCTTGCTGCTGATGTTGAACCTGGAGCTGAAGGCGCCACTGGCCGTCCTGGCCGCCATCCGCTGTGGTGAAGGGACGCATTTAGCCTCCGATTGGTGCGCGTGGGTTGGCGCCCCAGAACAGCTGGGTGCCGAGCATGCCGATGAGATGGACTGAGACGAGGTTGAGAACCATGGACTTCGCGGTCGCGGTCCCGACCCCGACCGGGCCTCCGGACGCGTTATAGCCGTAATAGCAGCCGACGATAACGATCACGATCGCCATGCTCATCGCCTTGATGAGGCTGAATAAGAGATCCGGGGGGTTCTGAAACTGCCAGAAGATCAAAAAGAAGCCGCCCGAGGTGACGTATCCGATCTGCTGCACGACGGCCAGATAGCTGGCAAAGAACCCCGCGCCGATCGAGCACACATAGACAAAAGGGAGAACCAGCAAGGCGGCCAGCAGCCGGGTCGCGCACAGAAAGCGCATCCCGCTGATGCCCATCACCTCAAGCGCGTCGATCTCATCGGAGATCCGCATCGATCCCAGCTCGGCCACGATCCCCGTCCCCACCTTGGCCGCCATCATGTACCCGAACACCAGCGGCACCAACTCGCGCAGATCACACCACGCCGCAAACACCCCGGAATACGCCGGCGTGCCCTCCCCGTAGGTGAAATAGGCACCCTCGATCCCGCATTCCAGCCCGATGATGAAGACCAGGCCCCAGATCACGATCGTGGAGGAGACGATCAGGATCCCCGCCTGGCGCAACGCCTCGCCAAAGAACCGCAGGACACGCAACGTGGCCACGTCCTTGACCATCGTCCCGCCGAACTTGACGATCTCGCCAAAGGTCTCGATCCAGCCACGGGGGGTGGCGAGCAGTTCTCCCATGCGCTCAGCCCCTCACTTGATGATCGTGGTGATCTCGGGATGGGTGGCCAGCAGCGTTTGCGTGAAGGCGTAGTTGAACGCGAACACGCCCAGGAAGGCAATGACCACCGCCTGGTTGACGGCGCGGCCCACCCCCTCGGCCCCCCCGGACGCAGTCATCCCCTTGTAACAGCAGACGATGGCGATGATGGCCCCGAACAGCGTGGTCTTGACCACCGAACCCCACAGGTCGGTGGTCGATGCGTTGTTGAAGAAGGTGGCCCAGAACGGGCCCAGCGGCGCGTGGTTGACGATCGTGGCGAGAATGCCGCCGAACACGCCGAAGATGAGGGCGTAGATGTCGAACAGCCCGGTGAGCAGCATCAGCGCCAGGAACCGGGGGACGACCAGGTTCTTGATCGGGTCGACGCCGAGGACCTGGAGCGCCTCGAGCTCCTCGCGGATCTTGCGCGCACCGAGGTCGGCGGTGATCGCGGTGCCGGCCACGCCGGCGAGCACGATCGCGTCCACGAAGGGCGCAAATTCCCTGATCGAGGCCAGGATGAAGAAGCCGCCGAGACGGTCGATGGCGCCGAACAGGACGAGGAAGTTGGCCGCCTGCAGCCCCGGTGCCTCGTAGCCGAAGGCGATCGTCGAGATCAGCAGCGGAAACCAGCACAGCTTCATCGCGAAGAGGAACTGGCCCACGAACTCGCTGCCGTACGGGTACGGCGGCCGCACGGCGGAAACGAGCGTCTTACCGGTGAGGATCATCATGTTGCCGACCTCTTCGAGCACGCTCTTGGTCGGCAGGAACGCTCGGTCGGCGACTGCTCTGATCAACTCTCCTCTTCCTCCCAGGTCCGTGGGTCCGCCGGCGCGGGACTACCGGCGCGTAAGCCTACGCCACCGGCGCGGCAAAGACCAAGTGACAACCGTCGTCGGGCCGACCCGGCGGGAGCCCGGACGCCGCTGGCGCGCACAGCGTCCTCTCAGACAGCGCCGTCGGCTGGGTTGTGTCGATAACCGTCGAAAATCGGCGGTTATCTCCATAACCCCTCAGCGTGGGGCGGCGGACGCCCCGCGAGTCAAGTGCCGTCAAGTGCCGCCCGTCGCCCGGCCGCACCCGGGGGCCAGGCAAGCGGCGAGTGCGCGGTCCTCCCCGTGGTATGTTGCCCGCGCCGTGAGGGTGAGGAGAATGAGGAGCGCCGTGATCGTGACCGGGTTCGTGGCGAGCCTGGTCATCACCGCGTGCGGTTCGGGCGGAGCGCGTCAGGATGCCACAGAGCCGAAGGGCAAGTTCCCCGTGACCGTCGACGCGGCCTCGTTCCCCGTGGCGCAGACCCTGTCGCAGCACTCCCACCTGACGATCGCGATCCGCAACTCCGGAAGCAAGACGATCCCCGACGTCGCGGTGACGATCTGCAACGTCAGCTGCGCCTACCCGGCCTCCACGGCGCAGGGAACGAGCGCGCAGGCCTTCTCCCAGGATCTCAACGCCAAGTACCTGGCCAATCCGTCGCGCCCGATCTGGGTCGTCGATCAGGGACCCGGTGCGTGCCGCTACAGCTGCCAGAACGGTGGCCAGGGCGCCGCCGTCACCGCCTACTCCAACACGTGGGCCCTCGGCAAGCTCGCGCCGGGCAAGACCGTGCGCTTTGACTGGAAGGTGACCGCGGTCTCCCCCGGCCGCCATGTGGTGGCGTGGGAGATCGCCGCCGGACTGAACGGCCGCGCCCGCGCCGTGCTGTCCAACGGCTCGCTTCCCCACGGCGCCTTCGCGGTCAACATCGCCAGCAAGCCGGCCCGCAACTACGTCAACAACTCGGGCCAGATCGTCAGCGGCTCGGGCCAGCCGTAGACGCAGTTCCCGCCCCCGGCGTTCAGGCCTCGCTCGAGGACGCCCAGATGTTGAGTGCCCCGTCGATCGCGTAGCGATCGATCGCCTCGAGCTCGTCCGGCTCGAACTGGAGTCCCTGGGCTGCGGCCACGTTCTGCTCGAGCTGGCGCACGCTCGACGCGCCGACCAGAGCCGAGGTCACGCGCTCGTCGCGCAGGGTCCAGGCGATGGCGAGCTGGGCCAGGCTCTGGCCGCGGGCTGAGGCGATCTCGTTGAGAGCCCGGACACGCTCGACGTTCTCCTCCGTGACGAGGTCCTCGGAGAACGCCAGACCGCGGCGCACGCGGGAGTCCTCGGGGATGCCGTTGAGGTACTTGTCGGTGAGCAGACCCTGGGCCAGCGGGCTGAAGGCGATGCCCCCCACACCCTCGCGGGCGAGGACGTCAAGCAGACCGTTCTCGATCCAGCGGTTGAACATCGAATACGACGGCTGGTGGATGAGGAGCGGCGTCCCCAGGTCAGCCAGGATCTGGATCGCCTCCTCGGTCCGCCGCGGACCGTAGGAGGAGATGCCCACGTACCGGGCCTTGCCCGAGCGGACGGCGTAGTCCAGCGCACCCATCGTCTCGCGCAGTGGCGTTTCGGGGTCGAAGCGATGCGAGTAGAAGATGTCGACGTGGTCGAGCCTCATCCGCTGCAGGCTCTGGTCGAGGCTGTCCAGCAGGTACTTGCGCGAACCCCAGTTCCCGTACGGTCCCGGCCACATGTCATAACCGGCCTTGGTCGAGATGACCAGCTCATGACGCAGACGGCTGAAGTCCTCGGCGAAGACGCGCCCGAAGTTGAGCTCGGCGCTCCCGTAGGGCGGGCCGTAGTTGTTGGCCAGATCGAAGTGGGTGACACCGAGATCGAAGGCGCGACGGAGAATCGCCCGGCTGGCGGCCAGCGGCCGATCGTCGCCGAAGTTCTGCCACAGGCCAAGGGATACCGCGGGCAAGTGCAGGCCGCTGCGGCCGACCCGGCGATAGGGCATGCGCTCGTAGCGCTCGGCCGCAGGCACGTACGTGGACATTGGACCCCGCTCGGCTGCCTCGGGCGGAGGGGTGGAGGCGCTGTGATCGGACATGCTGCCAGTATTACCCAAGTGCTCTCCGGCTCACATAGCGTCATCTTCGCGCCCGCGGACTAGCCTCGTTTCGGGATCCCGGCCGGGATGCTGCCCGCGCCGCCGAGCGTCGCTGCCGCCTGTGGGTCATCGCGGTTTCGCCGTCCGGCGAACCGAGGTGGGATCGGTTTGGACATCGGGATAGTGACCGGCGGGAATCGCTCACCTAGGCTGGCCGTTTCCCGAGCTCATCGACACCGAGACGAATATTCACGCGCGCGCCCGGCCGCCGAGGCGCCGACAAGGAGGGAACAGCCCCGCAATGCCTCTACGCCAGCAAAACGTCTTCGCCGCTCAGTGGACTCCGAACGGGGACCACATCGGCGCGCCGGACCTCACCACCGCCGATAACCAGATCTTCGGGGAGAACGTCTTCAGTCCGGCCATCCAGCGCCAGCGTCTCCCCAAGGACGTCTACAAGCGCCTGTCCAAGACGCTGGCCAAGGGCTCGGCGCTCGACACCTCGCTCGCCGACGCGGTGGCGCTGGCCATGAAGGAATGGGCCCTGGAGAAGGGCGCCACGCATTACAGCCACGTCTTTCAGCCGCTCACCGGGCTCACGGCCGAAAAGCACGACAGCTTCTACTCCCCCACGGGTGAGGGCACGGCGCTGGCGGAGTTCTCGGGTAAGGAACTGATCCAGGCCGAGCCCGATGCATCCTCGTTTCCCACCGGCGGCATCCGGGCGACCTTCGAGGCCCGCGGCTACACCGCGTGGGATCCGACCTCGCCGGCCTTCATCCTGGAGAACCCCAACGGCGCGCTGCTCTGTATCCCGACCGCATTCGTGTCGTGGACGGGTGAGGCGCTCGATCACAAGATCCCGCTGCTGCGCTCGATGGACGCCCTGTCCAAGTCGGCCATCCGGGCGCTCAAGCTGTTCGGCAACGACGAGGCGAGCCGCGTGTTCACCACCGTCGGACCCGAGCAGGAGTACTTCCTGATCGACGAGCAGTACTACTTCGAGCGCCCGGACCTCGTCACCACCGGCCGCACGCTGTTCGGAGCCAAGCCCCCCAAGGGCCACGAGCTCGACGATCACTACTTCGGTTCGATTCCCGAGCGCGTACTGGCCTGCATGCTCGACACCGAGCGCGAGCTGGCCAAGCTCGGGGTGCCGATCAAGACCCGCCACAACGAGGTCGCGCCTGCGCAGTACGAGGTGGCGCCGATCTTCGAGAACTCCAACGTCGGCGCCGACCATCAGCAGCTGACGATGCAGATCATGCAGAACGTCGCCCGCCGCTACGGCCTGGTCTGCCTGCTGCACGAGAAGCCGTTCGCCGGAGTCAACGGCTCGGGCAAGCACAACAACTGGTCAATGGGCACCGACAGCGGCGAGAACCTGCTCGAGCCTGGGGACACGCCGCACGAGAATCTCCAGTTCCTGTTCTTCTGCGCGGCCGTCATCCAGGCCGTGAACAAGCATCAGGGGCTCCTGCGCGCGTCGATCGCCTCGCCGGGTCAGGATCATCGCCTGGGCGCCAACGAGGCACCGCCGGCGATCATCTCGATCTTCCTCGGGGCCGAGCTGGAAAAGGTCTTCGGGGCGATCGAGCGCGGAGAAGTCGGCGAGTCCACCCCCGAGTCGTTTTTGGGCCTGGGCACACCCGTCCTGCCCCGGCTGCCGATGCACGGTGGCGACCGCAACCGGACGAGCCCATTCGCGTTCACCGGTAACAAGTTCGAGTTCCGCGCGCTGGGCTCGAGCATGTCGCTGTCACTGCCCAACACGGTGCTCAACACGATCGTGGCCGAGGCCATCGACTACCTGGCCGAGGAGCTCGAGGATGCCCGGCAGCAGGGCACCGAGCTGGAGGCGGCCCTGCGGCCGATCCTGCAGCGCAGCTACGCGGCCAACAAGCAGATCGTCTTCGGCGGCGACAACTACTCCGACCAGTGGCACTCCGAGGCCGAGCAGCGCGGGCTGCTCAACCTTCGCTCGACGCCGGATGCGCTGCCCTACCTGATGACCGATGACACCCAGGAGGTGTTCTCCAACTACGGAGTCCTCTCCCCGCGCGAGCTCGAGTCGCGCTACGAGGTCTTCCTGGAGCAGTACGTGACCAAGCTCAACATCGAGGCCGAGACCGCGGCGTCGATCGCGCGGACGATGATCGTCCCGGCGGCGGCCCGGTACATCGCCCTGCTGGCCGGCGCCCAGTTGCCCGAGCTGGCCAAGGAGGTCGGAGACGCGCTGGACCGTACCGTCGACTCCCTCCGGGGACTCGAGGCGGCCAACCTGGCCGAGAACCAGCCCGAGGATGAGGACATCCTCAGGCATGCCGAGTACATGCGCGACGCGGTGATCCCGGCCATGGCGGCGGTACGCGAGGGCGCCGACGACCTGGAGAAGCTGGTGGCCGACGATCTGTGGCCGCTGCCCAAATACTCCGAGATCCTGTTCATCAAGTAGCGGCGACGGACTGAACGCCCGCCCTTGCGGCGGGCAGGAAACCCGCCGGACGCAGCGCAACTTGCGAGCGTTCGGCGGGGTTTCCGATACGGTGACTCGCCTGATGGCACCGACCCGCGAGACGCGCGGTCGCCGGCCCCAGGGGCAACGCCGGTTGCGCAGCGCCGCGTGCGCGCTGCTGGCGCTGGCGGCCGCGATCTGGTCGGCGCCCCCCGCAGCCCACGCCGCCCCGCATCGCGCGGGCAACCCGCTGGCCCGGCGGGCGATGTGGATCTGGGAGCTCGGCTCCACCAGCGGCGGCAACGTGCCCCAGATCATCTCCGCCGCCCACGCCTACGGAGTGGGGACGGTGATCCTCAAGAGCAGCGACGGCACCAGCTTCTGGTCCTCGCAGTTCAGTGCCGGCCTGATCTCGCAACTGCACGCCGGTGGCCTGCGCGTGTGCGCGTGGCAATACGTGTACGGCAACCACCCGATCACCGAGGCCTACAGGGGGGCCGAGGCGGTCCGCGATGGTGCCGATTGCCTGATCATCGACGCCGAGAGCGAATACGAGGGCAAGTACGTCTCCGCGCAGTCCTACATCCGTCGCCTGCGCAAGCTGATCGGCTATCGGTACCTGCTCGGTCTCGCCGGCTTCCCCTACATCGACTATCACCCCGCGTTTCCCTACTCGGTCTTCCTGGGGCCGGGCGGGGCGCAGGTGAATGTGCCCCAGATGTACTGGCGCGACATCGGCACCACCACCGATGCGGTGTTCGCCCACACCTTCGCTTACAACCGGATCTACCAGCGTCCCATCTATCCGCTCGGCCAGCTCTACGGCTCACCGCCGGCCCACCAGATCATCCGCTTCCGGCAGCTCTCCCGGGCCTACGGCTCGGGCGGCGTCAGCTGGTGGGACTGGCAGGTGGCCACGTCTGGGGCGTGGAGCGCGCTGTCGCGCCCGGCCGGGACCCTGGCCGGGTACGCCACCTACCGCGAACTCGGCACGATTCGCCGTGGCGCCACCGGCGACATGGTCGTCTGGGCCCAGGAGCACCTGATCTCCGCCGGCTACGCGATCGGGGTCGACGGCGGGTTCGGCGCCAAGACCCAACAGGCGGTCCAGAGCTTCCAGACCGCACACGGCCTGCCCGCCGACGGCGTGATCGGGACCCAGACGTGGGCCGCTCTCTTGCCCTTCCGCATAGCTCGCATCACCTGGACCACACGCCACGGCATCCGCCAGGACCGCACCATGCATCCGGCGCTGGCCCGCGCTGGCGCTGTCCAGCTGGCCGCCGTGCCGAAGTCCGCGCGGCGGCGCGCCAAGCGCAACGAGATCCCCGGTGCCGGCGGCCGGGGAGGGGTTCCCGGGCGCTGACGCGGGTCGACGCACAAAGAAAAAGTGACCGTCGCGGGCGCTTTGTCTCGTCGAGTGACGGACGGCTCAGCGTCAGAGCAACCCGTGCTCGCGCGCGTAGGCGACGAGCGCGGCCCGCGAGGAACGCCGTGTCTTCTGCTGAATGTGCGCGCGGTGGGACTCGACCGTGCGCACACTGAGATAGAGCTGGGAGGCGACCTCGGCGTTGGTATGGCCCAGGGCGATGAGGCGCAGGACCTCAACCTCGCGGGCACTGAGGTCGTCGGGAGCACTCTGGGGCGGGGGGTCGGTGGCGAGCCGAGCCCCGAGCTCGGGGGCGAGGTACGTGCGCCCCTCGGCGGCTAGGCGTACCGCCTGGATCAGCTCTGCCTGCGGGGACTCCTTGAGCACGAAGCCGATGGCCCCAGCGCGCAGCGCCTCGCGGGCAACGTCGGCGTCGTTGCTCATGGTGAGGACGACGATGCGCGTTTCCGGCGCCTCGCTGAGGAGGCCGGGAATGGCGGGCAGGCTCGAGCCCCCCGGCATGTTGAGGTCGAGCACGAGGACGCGAGGACGCAGCTCGGTGAGCTGGCGGGCGGTGGTGGGAACGTCACCGGCCTCGGCGATGACCTCGAAGCCATCCTCGGCCTGGAGCAGCATGCGCAGTCCGGCGCGGACGAGCTCGTGGTCGTCGGCCAGCACGATCGTGATCGGTCCCGGCTCAGTCGAGCCGGCGCCGCCGTTTCCTCGGTTCTCCACGGGCTATTCCAGCACGGTCTCCGCCGCGAGCTCTCGCGGCGACTCGGCCTCGAGCTCAACCGCGCCGCGCACGACCACTCCCGCCCCAAAGGTGACATCTCCGTGAACGACAAGCCGATCAGCCTCGCGCAAGGACGGAGGGCCGGATGGGAAGCGGCGCTCGAACTCGTCGATCAGCTTGTAGTAGCGCGGATCCAGCTCCACGTAGGGAAGGCGATCGGCCCGTTCCGGCCGCGCCCTGACCTCGAGCTCGGAAGTGAGGGCATATACGTCAGAACGCAGGACGAGCAGGTCGTCGGTGGTCTTCACCGGGACGAAGCGGGTGCGGGGCACGAGCAGGAGGCTGGCGCCGGAAAAGCTCTCGATCGCCGCTCCCATCGCGCTCTCGAGCTGGATCACCGGCGTCGAGCTCGAGTCGCGAGGATCGACGGTCTTGCGGTTGACGATGAGGGGTAGCTCGAGCACGCCACCGGCTCGTTTCAGCGTGTCGGCCAAGACGCGCAGGTCGACCCAGAGGTTGTTGGTGTTGTAGTAGCGCCAGCGACGGTAGTCGCGAAAGGACTCGGCGTCCTCGGCCGGCGTCTGGGCGGTCTCGCGCAACACGAGCTGCCCGTCGTCACGACGCCGGGCGATATGCCCGCCCTTGCGGTCAGCCTCGGTCCCCTGCACCACCTCCATGAGGAAGGGGAGCTGCTCCCGGGTCATGTGTGCCGCGATCCGCGGATCGAGTCCGGCGCCGAGATTGTCGGCGTTGGCGATCATCGCGTAACGGAAGCCCTGCTCGAGGAGGGCAGCCAGCATCCCCGACCGGCGCAGAGCCCCGTAGACATCACCATGACCGGGGGGGCACCACTCCAGGGCTGGCGCCGCCGGCCATTGGACAGGGGCCAGCGTGTCAGCGTCGAGCTTGGGGATCATGCTCTGCATGAAGTCTGGGGCGATGCCCTCGTGGGCGATCTCCGGATAGCGGCCCAGCGCCTTCTCGGTCGCCGCCCGGGTGGCATCGCTGTTCATCAGCACGAGGGGTAGTCGCACGCCGTGACGCTCGCGCAGGGCGAGTGTCTGACCCACGATGATGTCCAGGAACGTGCGGCCCTCCCGCGCCTGCACCAATGACTTGGGCTCCTGAAGACCCATCGACGTGGCCAGGCCGCCGTTGAGCTTGATCACGACCAGATGCTCGAGGGCGGCCGCGGTGTCGGCATCGTCGAGTTGTTCGAGGGCGGGGACATCGCCGGCGGGCTCGAGATCGGCCGTCGGCAGCATCGCCTCGCCGCCCGAGGTCAGCCGGGTGTAGGCGCTTTCGAAGGCGCGGATGGCTTCCTCGTGCGCGCCGGCCTGCCGCATCTTCTCGGCCCCTGCCGTGCGGCCGTCGGTGCTTGTGCCCATGCCTGCATTGTGACGGCGACCTGCGACGATGCGTCCCACGATGCAGATACGCGAGATCAGCCGCCTGGGCCGGGCCGTCAGCGTGGTCGGACTGGGGACCTGGCAGCTGGGCGCCGACTGGGGCGACGTCGACGCCGAGGCCGCGTCGGCAACGCTGCAAGCCGCCCGGGACGCCGGGGTGAGCTTCTTTGATACCGCCGATGTGTACGGCGACGGGCGCAGTGAGCGCTTCTGCGGCCAGCTGCGCGCGGCCCACCCCGAGATCCTGGTGGCCACCAAGATGGGCCGCCGGGTCGACCAGGTGGCCGAGAACTACAACCGCGAGAACTTTGCCGCCTGGAATGACCGCTCGCGCGAGAACCTGGGCATGGGCACGCTTGACCTCGTCCAGCTGCACTGCCCACCGGACGCCGTGTTCGCCGACGACGCGGTCTTCGCCACCCTGGACGAGATGGTCGCCGCGGGTCGGATGGCCGCCTACGGCGTCTCGGTTGAGACCTGTGATCAGGCGCTGGCCGCGATTGCCCGCCCCGGGGTGGCCACGGTTCAGATCATCCTCAACTGCTTCCGCCTCAAGCCGCTGCAAGACGTTCTGCCCGCCGCCCGCGAGGCCGGCGTGGGCATCGTCGTCCGGGTGCCGCTGGCCTCGGGGCTGCTCTCCGGGCGCTATGACGAATCGACCCAATTCGGCGCCGAGGACCACCGCAACTTCAACCGGCGCGGGGAGGCCTTCGACGTCGGTGAGACGTTCGCCGGAGTGCCGTTCGAGGTCGGGGTGGCCGCCGCGCGCGAACTCAAGGCGCTCGTCGACCCCGGCCTGACCCTGGCCCAGTTCGCGCTGCGCTGGGTGATCGATCAGCCCGGGGTGAGCACGGTCATCCCCGGCGCCCGCAACGCCGAGCAGGCCAGGCAGAACGTGGCCGCGGCCGGACTGCCACCGCTGCGCGAAGATCAGCTGACCGGCGTCCGTGACGTCTATGACCGGATGATCCGCCCGCACGTCCACGATCGCTGGTAGCCAGAGGCTCCCAGCACGTCCACCATGGCTGGTAGCCAGAGGCTCCCGGCACGTCCACGATGGCTGGTAGCCGGAGGCCCCCGCACGGGACGTGGCGTATCTGAGTACCCCAAAAGGGGTACCAGAATCCGCCACCTCCCCCAGACCTGCGCTCAGCGATGCTCAAACGTCAACAAACCCGCGTGGAGTGCTACGCAACTGTGACGATCCGGACATCAGCGTGACGTAGACCCTGGGCCGAGCCAGGCATCGGAGGTCAGGCCTGACCGTAGTACGCGTCGGGACCGTGTTTGCGCTCGAAGTGCTTGTCGCGCAGCACGGCATCCAGCGGTCCCCGGCCCGGCTCGAGCATCGCGGTGAGCAGAGCCAGCTTGGCCACCTCCTCGAGGGTGACCGCGTTGGCCACGGCGGCGGCCGGATCGCGTCCCCAGGCAAACGGACCGTGACCGCGAACCAGAGCACAGGGCAGCTGCCCGGCACGCCCGGCCATGGCCTCGATCAAGGCCGCACCCGTCGCGCCCTCGTAGTCGTCGGCCACCTCGTCCGGGCTCAGGGCCCGGGTCAACGGAATCGGATCTCCGGCCAGGTCGGCGTGCGTCGTGCCCAGCACGGGGATCTCCCGGTGCGCTTGGGCCCAGGCCGTGGCCCAGGTGGAGTGGGTGTGGACGATGCCGCCCACCTCCCCGAAGGCCCGGTACAGAGCCAGATGGGTGGGAGTGTCGGTGGACGGTCGCCGCTGACCGTCGCTGACCGCACCGGTCTTGAGATCGACCATGACCATGTCCTCGACGGTCATCGTCTCGTAGGGCACCCCGCTGGCCTTGATGGCCATCAGCCCCCACTGGCGATCCACCCCGCTCACGTTGCCCCACGTCAGCTTGACGAGACCGTGGGCGGGAAGGGCGAGGTTGGCGGCCAGGACAGCCTCGCGTAGATCGTCCGCCGCGGACACTAGATCTCCCGGTAGTCGAGTTCGAGCAGCTCGGCCAGCCGCCGCCAGCGTCCGGCCTGCTCGCCGAGGTTGATGACGAAGTGATGGGGACCGCCGAACTTAAGCCAGCGGTCCATGAACGCCTCCATCCCCACGTCGGGACGGAAATGGAAATGGTGCATCTCCACGTGGGGCAGCTCGGGCGTATCGAGAATCTGCCCGCTGCCGACGAGCAGCCGGTAGTACTCGCCCTCGATCGGAATGAGCGCCGCGGTCGTGGCCGGCCCGGGCACCGCTGAAAATACGGGTGTTGGCGGGTTGTAGAGCCCGCCGATGCCGAGCGGGCGATCGATCAGCCGCACCGGGCGGTCGGGCCGGGCGATCCGCCAGTTGCCCTCCCCCATGTGACTGATCAGCACCGAGTCCAGGTCCCAATCCATCGCGTACATCTCGCTGAAATGCGCGTCACCGACCATCGCCTGGGCGGCACACATGAGTATGGCCGTGTTCGTGTCTCCCTCGGCCGCGTAGCCGTAGCCGTCGGCCATCAGGTTCGAGGCGGCCAGGAGCGGCAGCTGGCGGAACCGGCCGTCGCCCCCGATCGAATCGAAGTGAAACGAGAAGCCGGCGTAGTCGCCCTCCTGCAGCATCGCGCGCAGCGCGATCTCAAAGCGGGCGGCGTACCGATGGCGCTCGGCCGGCAGCTTCGGATCAAGCTCGAAGCGCTGCCCGTGTTCGGCCACGAGCGCCTGCACGGCGGCATCGCTCACCGTCTCCAGGCGGCTCTGAACCGCCCCCAGATCCACGTTGACCACCGTCGTGCCCAGCCGGCGGAGCATGGCCTCCGGGTCATAGCGGATGTCCCCCATCCCGTTCATGGGATAGCCGAGAAGCGCCACCCGGGCACGACGCAGGGCAGAGACGGCGCGGGCGGCCGAGGCCCACTCCCCGAAGGCGGCGGCGAAGCGATCCGAGCGCCAGTCGCCGGTGATGACCGAGAACGGCACGTCGGCGCGGACCAGCGCATTGGCCTGATCCTGGGCTCCGTGGATGCCCTGGTTGTAGGTCAGGCTGTCCATGTTCCACTCGGGCGTGATGCTGTGTTCGGGCTGGATGTTGGCCAGCAGGAGCGGCACGGGAAGCGTCATCAAGGCCCGGATGCTGCGCATCGCCGGGGCGTAAGTGAGCATGACGATCATCACCCCGTCAACGCCGGCGGCGACCAGCTCCCCGGCCACGGCCTCGATATCGGCCTGGTTGCGGGCCGGGCGCGTGAAGATCACCTCGGCCTGGCCGCCGAGGCGCTCGCTCACGGCGCGGGCATAGGCGGCCTGATGCTCGGTGATTTGCGGGATCATCTCGTCATAGAGCTCCTGCATGACTCCCAGCAGTCCGATGTGGGGGCGGTCAGTCATGGGCTCTCCTTGGGGCGATTCGGGGTGCAGTCGTGAGTGCGGATGCGTTTGAGCTCGTGCAGCAGCTGCACCTGAGAGCGACCGAGCGTCTCGTAGAGCTGGCGGTAGACGGCGTAGACGCGGTCGTAGACTCGGGATGCGGTCGGGTCGGGCCGGTAGGTCTGGGCGCTGGGCTCGCGCGTGGCCTCCACCGCCGCCTCGATGCCCGGATAGACGCCCGCGGCGACGGCCCCGAACAGGGCCGATCCCCGCGCCGGGATCTCGCGCGAGCCGGGGACATACACGGGACGGCCGCTGATATCGGCGATCAGCTGCATGGTCAGCGGGCTGCGCTCCGCGATCCCGCCGCAGGCCACGATCTGGCACAGCGGGACGCCGTGCTCGGTGAAGTTGTCCATGATGCGGCGGTTGCCGTAGGCGATCGACTCGAGCAGGGCTCGGTAGACCTCCTCGGGACGGCTGTGCAGGGTGAGTCCGACCAGCACCCCGGTGAGGTCGGCGTCGGCGAGGATCGAGCGGTTCCCGTTCCACCAGTCCAGCGCGAGCAGCCCCGTCTCCCCCGGACCGTACCGGCCCGCCTGGGCCTCGAGCTGGGAATAGGCCTCAGGGCCATGCCCCAGGGTGCGCACGTACCAGGCCAGCATGTCGCCCACGGCCACCTGGCCCGCCTCGTAGCCGTACAGGCCGGGCAGGATCCCCTCGTAGGCGACACCGGTGATGCCGGGCAAGCGGACCTCCTCGGTGCCCAGCACCATGTCGCAGATCGAGGTTCCGATCACCGTGACAAAGGTCTCCGGACCGCTCACCCCCGCACCGGGCACCGATACGAACGAATCGACGTTGCCCACCGCCACCGCCGTCGACTCAGACAATCCGAGGGCTCGGGCGCGCTCGGGCACCATGCCTCCGGCGCGTGCCCCCAGCGCTAGGAACTCGTGACCCAGCTTGGCCGCCGGGTGGGCGAACCCCGGATAGGCCGCCTCGAAGTACGCCGGTGAGGGCAGGCCATCCTGCTCGGACCACATCGCCTTGTAGGCGGCGGTGCAGCGCTGGCGACGCTCATGGCCGGTGAGATGCCAGACGATCCAGTCGGTCGCCTCGACGAAGGCGGCGCAGGACTCGTAGAGCTCGCGGTCCTCGAGCCAGATCTCGATCAGCTTGGGGAAGTACCACTCCGAGGAGATCCGCCCGCCGTAGCGAGACAGAAACGCCTCGCCCCGCTCGTCGGCGATGAGGTTGAGGCGATCGGCCACCGGCTGTGCGGCATGGTGCTTCCAGAGCTTGGGCCAGGCGTGGCGCCGCGCGCGCCACCGTTCGTGCTGGCAGAGCGGCACCCCGCCGGCGTCGACCGGCAGCACGGTGCACGAGGTGAAGTCGACCCCGAGACCGACCACGTCCGCGGGATCGACGCCGGTCTCGCGCAGGACCGTGGGCACCCCGCGCTCGAGCACGGTCACCCAGTCGGCGGGATCCTGCAAGGCCCAGTCTGTCGGCAGCGTTTCCCCGGTACCGGGCAGCTCGCGGTCGATGACCGCGCTCGCGTAGGGGACGACGTTCACCGCGAGCGGCTCGCCGGTCCGGGCGCCGAGCAGGAGCACGCGACCGGACTCGGTGCCGAAGTCGACACCGATCGTGCACACCGGCTCGCTCACGCGGGGCCGCCGCCCCTCACGATCACCTGCCCGAGGCGGGAGGTCCGGACGACTCCGGCGCGGAGCCCGACGAGGTCGCCGCGGATGAGCCCGGCCCGTCCGGCTCAGACGTCGGTCCGGTCGCCGGGAGGCCGGCGCCGTTGCCCGCCATCGCTTCCAGACGTGCGCGCCGGTACTCCTCGACCACGATCTGGGTCAGCTCCGCCACCGAGGTGTCCGCGGTCGGCTTGTCGAGGGAGATGACCCCGTCCTGGATCAGGTTGACGCGGTCGCAGGCCGCCAACACGTGGACGTAGTTGTGCAGGATCATGATGATCGAGACGTTGCCCTCGTCCTTCAGGCGGGCGATGAGGTCGAGGATCATCGCTCCCTCCTTGGCGCCCATGGCGGCCAGAGGCTCGTCGAGGAGGATGATGTCGGCATCGCCGGAGATCGTCCGGGCCACGGCAATGGCCTGACGCTGGCCGCCGGATAGGCGAGCCACCGGCACGTCAATCCGCGGGATGTTGATGCCGATCTGGTCCAGCGCGGTCCGCGCCTCGCGGCGCATGACCGCGTTGTGGAGGAAGGGAATTGGCTTGCGGACCCGCTCCCGGCGCAGGAACAGGTTCTGGTAGACGGTCAGCTCGTTGATCAGGGCCAGGTCCTGGAAGACCGTGTCGATCCCGTGCGACCGGGCGTCGTCGACGTTCCTGGGCTGGTACGGCTGGCCCCGGAGCTCCATCGTCCCGGCGTCGGGCTTCTGGAAGCCCGACAGGATCTTGATCAGCGTCGACTTTCCGGCCCCGTTGTCGCCCAGCAGTCCGAGGACCTCGCCCTTGCGCAGGTGCAGGCTGATGTCCTCCAGAGCGATGGTGGGTCCGAAGCTCTTGCGGATGTGCTGGACCCGGAGCACATCGTCGTCGGCGGCCTGCGGTCCGACGACATTGAGGTGGGTGGCGGAGTCAGGCACGGCCCGACCCCGTCCGCACACGGGAGACATAGGTGTTGAAGGCCATCGCGATGAGCACCGCCAGGCCGAGGTAGAAGAGGAAGTAGTTGGCGCTGACGCCCTTGATGATGAGGCCGTCCTGCAGCACTCCGAGGAAGATCGCCCCGATGAACGCGCCGATCACGGTTCCCGAGCCGCCCTGGAGCAGGGTCCCGCCGATCACCGCGGCCGAGATGGCCTGGAACAGGATCGCGTTCGAGCCTGACGGGTCCGGCGTGGTGGTTCCGGCACGGACGGCCTCGAGAATGCCGACGAACCCGGCCAGCGCCGCGCACATCACGAAGTTCCGCGTCAGCACGAGCTTGGTGTTGACGCCGGCCTCGGCGGCACCGAGACGATTTCCGCCCACGGCGACCGTGTAGACCCCCCACCGGGTGAAGGACAGGACCAGCTGGAGCACGATCGCGATCCCGATCGCCCAGAACAGCTCTGAGTAGGTGCCGCCGCCAAAGATCTGGGCAAATGTCCCGACGTTGACCACCGACGTGCCCGGTGTCGTGACCTGGGTGGCGTGGGAGATGATCAGGGTTAACCCGTCGAGCGTGAATAAGGTCCCCAACGTGGCCACGAAGGACGAGATCCCGACGACCGATACCGCGAGGCCGTTGAACGTCCCCACCAGCATGGCCACGATCAGTGCGCCGATCATGGCCGGAATCAACGGGAGGCCGACGCTGTTGTTGAGCTTGTAGAAGATGAACGGCGTGAACAGGTAGACCGCTCCGATCGAGAGGTCGATCTCCCCGTTGATCATCACGAACACCTCGCCTGCCGCCAGGATGGCGAACGGGGCGAAGTACGGCAGAAGCGCCTTGAAACTTGACCCGGTGAGGAATCGGCTCGAGCTGGTCGAGAAGTAGATGATGGCGATCAGCGTGACCACCACGATGCTCCCCTCGCGCAGCGTGAGGAAGCGCTGACCCAGACTGAGGGCCCCGCCGCGCCGGGCCCAGCTCGTGGCTGGGCCCTTCTCCGGAGCTTGGGTGTCGGAGGTGACCGCCATCGCGCTGGCTAGGCCTTCTGTACGCCGACCGAGCTACTCGTTCCCTCGTAACGGCTCTTGGTGCTGTTGTAGGGCGCGACCGTGGTCTTGTTGAGGAACTTCAGTCCGGTGTTGACGTCGGCAATCCCGGTCAGGTGCTGCGAGACCTTGTACATGTAGAGCTGCAGGATGGGGAGAAAGCCCTGGAGGTAGGGCTGCTGATCGATCGTGAAGTCGATCTGGCCGGCCGCGAGCAGCTGCTGAGTGATCGGGGTGAGGTCATAGCCTCCGCCCTTGACCCCCTGTGAGCGGAGGTTGTGCTTCTTGATCACCTGGGCGATGCTCTGCGTGCTGCCGCCGTCCACCGCAAACAGACCCTTGGTGCTCGGGTGCGCGGTGGCGTAGGAGTCGATTGTCGACAGCTCCTGGGTCAGCGCGGCGCCGGTCGCCACCACGTGCGTCTTGATGCCCGGATGGGACTTGAGCGCCGCCTGGGCGCCGTCGATCCGGGGCTGGATGTTGAGCGCGCCCGGGGTGGCGATGAACAGGGCCACGTCTCCGGATGGAACCAGCGAGGCGATGTGCTGGCCCATCTGCTGCCCGGACACGTACAGGTCCTGCCCGATGTAGGAGAGGCGCGGGTTGCTCGCCGCATCAGCGTTGTAGGCGACGACCGGGATGCCCCCGGCCAGCGCCTTGGCGACCGGGGAGTTGAAGGCCGTCAGGGAGACAAGCGATACGCCGATGCCGTCGACGCCGGCGCTGACCGCGCTGTTGAGCGCGCTGACCATCTCGCCCACGTTGCTGTTCTGCGAGCCGGTCCACTGATAGGAGCAACCCAGCAGCTTGCAGGCGTCGGCGGCGCCGTTCTGAGTCGGCGTGAAAAAGGGGTTGGTGGTGACGTGGTTGACGAGCGTGAACTTGTACCCACCGCTGCCGCCGAAGATCGCCGAGGCACCCGATCCGCCCGCCGCTGAGGCGGTCGAGCTCGAGCTCGAGCTGCCGCAGGCCTCAAGCATCAAGGCCGCTATGCCCGCCGCCCCGCCGGTCAGCGCGCTGCGACGGGTGACCTGGTGCCAGCGCCGCTGGGGCGAGTCACCGTGCCGCGCCGCCTGCTTGTCCTCATCCCACTCCAAGCGCTCTACCGCCTCGTGGACGATATCTGTGTCGGACATCTACATCCCTCCTCTCGGTGGCCTGTGACCAGGCCGGCTTTTCTGGGCGGGCTTCGCCACGCGAAGCCGATCAGTCACCGGAGGCTTGTGGAAAACCAGCAAGGCGTGAGCCATGCAGCCGCCGCGATCCACCGCGACCGACGACCGCGCGACTCCTCCGGAACGGCAGCGTGAAAGTTCCGCTCGGGTGCCCCAACCTCTCTCTCCTCGACTGCTGGCGACGCCATGTTAGCGATCACACGCGAGGCCTGTCAATCCTGGCCAGATGATCAGGCGGCCTCGGCTGTGACCAGCCCGGCGCCGGCGGTCTCGGGCTCACGCAAGCCGACCCGGGCCGGCGCGCGGGCGGCGGCCCGACCCGGCCGGCGCGCGTGTACGGCGGGCCACCACACCCCCCGCCGGGGGCAACCCGGCCGGCGCGCGCATGGGGCGCCCTCCGGCCTCGCGCTGCCGGGGGCACCCCGGGGGGCATTTTCAGGCTGGCCCGCCGCCGGGCGTCAGTGCACGGTCCCGCGCCGTCTGACCAGCGCGTCGAGCGTGACGGCCAGGATGAGCACGATTGCCGTGGCCATGTCCTGGCCGGCGGCGGCGATGCCCATCAAGCCGAGCCCGTTGAACACCGCGGCGATGACGACCCCGCCGAGCAGGGCGTGGATCATCTTGCCGCGGCCACCGAACAGGCTGGTGCCGCCGATGACCGCCGCCGCCACGCCGAACAACACGAGCGAGCCGCCGTCGATGTCGGTGGCCATCGAACCCTGGCGTGACTCGTAGACAAGACCGGCCAGTCCGGCCGTCACGCCGGCCAGGACAAAGCCCAGTGTCCGCACCCACGCGACGTCGATACCCGCTCGGCGGGCGGCCTCGGGATTGCCGCCGATCGCGTAGATGTAGCGCCCGGTCCGCATCCGGGTGAGGAAGAACGAATAGACGAGCAGGATGATCAGCACGAACGGAATCACCCACGGCACGCCCCGCAGTGGCGTGAGCGCGCCCCGGTTCATGTTGCAGATGAGGACGAGCACGAAGCCGCCCGCGGCGGCCAAGCCAAGCGTCAGCAGCGTGATACCAAGGGGCGGCGCAGTCAGGCCGTGGCGTCGGCGGCGGGCAACATCCCACAGGCGCAGCGCCGTGAACAGGGCCAGGACGACGACCAGCGCGACCCAACTGAGCGTTGAACTCATGTTGGTGTTGACGAGTTTGTAAACGGGGCTGTTGGAATCGATCTGGATGACACCGCCGACGGCCGTCTTATCGATGTTGGCGAGCTCGAGCATGATCCCCTCGAAGCCGAGGAGTCCGCCCAGCGTGACCACGAATGAGGGCAGCCCCAGGCGGGTGATCAGGGTCCCCTGGACGGCGCCCAGGCCACCGGTGGCGAGCAGGCCGCCGAGGATCGCCACCCACCAGGGGAGGCTGACGGGTGGGGCTAGGAGCTCAGCAATGACGAACGCGCCGACGGCCGCGTTGTAGCCGACCGACAGGTCGATTTCCGACAGGAGCAGGACCCAGATCTCGGCCGCTCCGAAGAGGATGTACGTACCGGCCTGGGTGAACAGGTTGACCAGGTTGCCGGCGGTGAGGAAGGTCGACTGCTCGGCCTGGAAGAAGATGACGATGAGGATGAGCCCGACGATGATCGGCAGCGCGCCCGACTCGCCATTGCGGATACGCCGGCCCCAGGCCCGGAAATAATCGGGCAGGGATTCGGCCAGGATCTCCGGCGCGACGGTGGCCAGTTCCTCATCGGTCAGCGCGCTGTCGCCAATCACGGCGGGGGAAGACGGTGGCTGGGTACTCACGTCACTGGGGTGGGCGGGATCGGCCAACTCTGTTCTCCTCTTCTGGCGCGAACGCCTATGCCGCCGCCTGGCCGGCGCCGCCGGTGGTCATGTACTCGACCGCGCTCTGGCGATCGAAGTCGGAGGCCGGACCGCTCACCGCAAGTTGCCCGAGATAGAGCACGGCGATCCGGTCGGCGACCTCGAACACGTCAACGAGATTGTGTGAGACGACGAGCACGGCCACGCCGCGGCTCGACAGGGTCTTGATCAGATTGAGGACCATCGACGTCTGAGCCACACCGAGGGCTGCCGTCGGCTCGTCCATGATTACCAGCTGGGCGTTGGACATGACCGCCTTGGCCACGGCCACCGACTGCCGCTGACCTCCGGACAGAGACGCCACCGGCTGGCGAATGGAGCGGACCGTGGTCACCGAGAGGTCAGTGAGGGTTTCGCGCGCCTTTATCTCCATCGCCGACTCGTCGAGCATTCCCCGACCGGTTGGCTCGTGGCCCAGGAACATGTTCTGGACGATGTCGAGGTTGTCGCACAGGGCCAGGTCCTGGTAGATCGTGGTGATACCGAGAGCCTCGGCATCTTTGGGCCCGTGGAGATGGACAGGGCTGCCCTCCCAGAGGATCTCTCCAGCGTCCGGAGCCCACAGCCCGGAGACGGTCTTGATCAGTGAAGACTTGCCCGCGCCGTTGTCGCCGATGAGCGCCGTGACCTTGCCCGGCGAGATCTCGAGGTCGACGGAGTTGAGGGCTTGCACGGGACCGAAGCGCTTGGTGACTCCCCGCAGGGCGAGCAGGGGGGCGCCGGCGTCCTGCGGAGCGCCGGCCTCAGCGACCGGGGGGTTTGAGGTGCTCATGTGATGGGCCGTCCTGGGCGTTGTGTCCGCCCGCCGGAGCGGGCGGACACGCGGCACCGTTACGTGGTTTTGCCTAGCTTATTCCTGCCTTCTTGCACGCGCTCGCATACTGCGCGGAGCAGAGCTGGCTGGTGGGCACGAATTTGTCCTTGACGACCGTCGTGGACATGTTCTTTGTGGTCACCCACTGCGGAGTCAGGAGCACCGACGGGACCGCCTTCTTCTCGTTGATGTCCGTCGTCGTGCCGTTCAGAAGCGAGGACGGCGGGGTCTTGCCGGCCCGCACGTAGACGGCCAGGGCGGCGGCGGCCTGGGCTTCCTTGTAGATGGCCTTGTAGACCGTGCCGCACTGGTAGCCGGACAGTACGTTCTGCAGTCCGGTCAATGTGGCGTCCTGCCCGGTGGTCGGGAAGGTGTTCGGCTTGATCCCGTGGCTCTTCAGGTAGGTGATGATCGGCGCGCCGTTCTCATCGTTGGGGATGAGCGCAGCGTTGGCGTTCTTGTGGGCCGTGTAGGCCTGCTCGAACTCCGTGGCCGCCGTGGGCGGATCCCAGGTGCCGGCGGGGTTGGCCACATCGGTCCACTTACCCGCCTTGAACATCGGCTGAAGGACCCCGTTGTAGTAGCCCTGGTAGAACAACGTCGCGTTGTTGTCGGTCGGGTCACCGCGCATGACGATCACCTGCGGCTTGGCCACGTGCCAGGCGGCGACGCAGCTCTGCAGGCCCTGGCCCATGACCTTACCGACCGTCACGTTGTTGAAGCTGACGTAGTACGGACGGCTGCCACCCAGCGTCAGGCGGTCATAGTCGATGACCTTGACGCCGTGCGCGGCCGCGAGCTTCTCCACCTGGGCCCCGGTGCCGGAATCCTCGGGATCGCTGAGGATCACGGTGGCGCCGTTGGTGATGTCCGTCTGCGCATCGGTCAGGAACGTCTGATCGCTCTTCTGAGCGTTCTGGATGATGATGTCCGAGCTCGGGACACCGGCCGCTTCCAGGGCCTTGCGAAGGTCAGGCTGGTCGAACTCGACGTAACGGGTCGAGCTCGTCGTGTCCGGCAGGATCGCGGCGACCTTGCCCTTGCCGCTTGCGCCCAGCGACTTGAGCGCCGCCATGGCCGCGAAGTCGTTGGTGAACGACTCCGCCGAGATGGCGGGGGCAGCGCTGCCACTGCTACTTGAGGCAGCGGGAGCGGAGGATGATGACTTCGAACTACTGGAAGACGACGAGCCGCAGCCAGCGATCAACGCCGCCGCGACACAAGCGGGCACTAAAGCCCGTTTCCAAACTGCCATGTGAGGTTCTCCCCTCGGTATGTGAGCGCTCCCGCAGCGCCCACTCGACTGATATTTTGCCCCCGTCCCGGCGGCGTGCGGAACGCTCTCACAAGGCTGCCGCCGTGTCCATCCGCATTAACGGGATGTAAATTTGGGCTGCCTTTCATGGTTCCGAAAGCAGATTCGCGCTCGCCGTTCGCCTCCCTGCTCTACGCGGCAAGACGCCGGGCCGAATTACGAATCTGTCGCGTCCGACCGGTGGGAGACCGGCGCCGTGCTGGCGCGGACCATCAGCTCCGGAGCCACGAGCGAACCGCCCGGCGGCGTCGCGCCCGACAGATGAGACTCGATCGCGCGCACAAGGACGCGCAGGCTGCGGCTGCCCACCTCGCCGAAGTCCTGTCGCACGGTGGTCAGCGGCGGGGTAAAAAAGGGCGCCTCGGGAATGTCATCAAACCCGACGACGCTGACGTCCCCGGGCACCGCGCGCCCGCGCTCATGCATCGCGCGCAGCAGGCCGAGGGCCATCTGGTCGTTGGCCACGAACACCGCGGTGACCGATGGATCACGGCTCAACTGACGACCCAGGAAGTAGCCCGATCGTGCGCTCCAGTCCCCGGTGAGCGCCACCGGCACCGGCGCCCCGGCCGTCCTCAGCGCCGACTCCCATCCCCGCACGCGCTCGCGCGATTCGAGCGAGTTGGCCGGACCCGTGATGTGCCACACGGTGCGATGACCGAGCTCCAGGAGATGGCGCGTGGCCAGACTCGCGCCGTGGCGCTGATCCACCGCCACAACGGGAATGCCCTGGTCGGGCCCACCTTCCACGGCGACCATGGGCACCGTGGATGACGTAGCGAGGAGCGCGTCGGCCGAGCCCTGTTCGGAGACGATGACCAGAATCCCGTCGACGCCGTGGAGGCTGAGCCGGTCGACCGCCTCGCTGACCGAGGCCCGGTCCAGCGCCTTGAGGCTGGCGATGATGATGAAGTAACCGGCCTCGTGAGCGGCTCGCTCGATCCCAAACAGCGTGGAGGCCGGCCCGTACAGGGTGGTGTCGAAGCTGACCACCCCAAGGGTCTGAGAGCGACCGGTGACAAGCGCACGGGCGATCGAGTTGGGGCGGTAGCCGAGCTCGTGCATCGCGGCCAGAACGCGCTCCCGCGTGTCGGGCCTGACGTGGCGGCTGCCGTTGATCACCCTCGAGACGGTCTGGTGCGAGACGCCGGCCAGCCGGCCGACGTCGGACATCACCGCCGGGCGGCCCGAGCGGTCAGGCGCCTTCGCTGCCCGCTCGACATCCACTGGCCCTCCTCTCGACCCGCTCAGTCCATGATTCCGTCGGTTGCCCGGCGAAGCTCGGGACGTCACTCCTCGGCTGATCGTGTCCCCGCTGGCCTCTCAGGCCCGCACGGAAGCAACGCTCGCAGGTGATGTTAGCGCTAACGTTAAGCCTGTGTTGAAGACGAGCCTCGGGATTTGGGCGTTGGGCCCAATGATCACCCGCTTCGTCCCCGGCGGCTACCAACCGGCCCACGACTACGTCACCGAGCCGGTGGCCGAGAAGGTTCGCCGGGCCGTCGATGGGCTGGGCGATCTCATGGACGGTTATGAGTTCCATTACCCGGACGAACTCTCCCCCGCCAATCTCGACGACGTCCGCGCCGCCCTCGATGGGCACGACATCTACTGCATCGCGGGCGGCCTTCACCTCGACCCCCGCTTCGCCAAGGGCGGACTGGTCAACCCTGATCCCGGACTCCGCGCTGAGGCCCGGGCGATCGTGCGTGACGCGGCGGCGTTCGCCGGATCGCTGGGCGCCCAGCTGATCATCTGGCCCGGCGGCGAGGGCTACAACTACCCATTCCAGACCGCCTATGCGGACGCCTGGACGTGGCTGATCGAAGGCATGGCCGCGGCCGCCGAAGAATGCCGGCGTCACGGCATCAAGCTGTTCTTGGAGCACAAGAACTCCGAGCCGGCCATGAAGATCCTCATGCGCAACATCGGGATGTGCCTGCACGTCGTGCACAAGCTCAGGGCCCAGGGCCTCGACAACGTGCAGATCAACATGGACTGGCAGCACCTGCTCATGAACGGTGAGCATCTGCCCGAGTACGCCGCCCTGCTCTCAGCCGAGGGCCTGCTGGGACATCAGCACGCCAACTCGGGCTGGGGCACCTTCGACGATGACAACATGGTCGGTACGACGGCGTTCATGGAGACGCTCGAGCTTGCCCTCGAGCTGCGCCGCTGCGGCTACGGCGACAACGGGGAGCGTCTCGGCTTCGATCTCTACCCCTACACCGAGGATCAGGTCGCCGCGGTCCGGCGCTCGGTTGCGCAGTGGCAGTTCATCGACTCGGTGGCCGCCCGGATCGATGACGCGGCATTGCGCGAGGCCCAGCAGGCCAAGGACGCCGTCCGGGCCTATGAGCTGGTCTATGCCGCCCTCGGTGCGTGACGCACCGGATGCCAGACGCGGCGGGGGCACTGGTCGGAATCGACGTCGGCACCACCGGCGTCAAGGGCGTGGCCATCGACGAGACCGGCGCGGTGCTGAGCGTTACCGAACAGGCCTACCCGGTCCACACCCCGCAACCCGGCTGGGTGGAACAGGACCCCGAGGCATGGTGGGTAGCCGCCGAGCAGGTCCTCGAGCGCCTGCACACCGAGACCGGAACGCCGCGCGGTATTGGCCTCTCCGGGCAGATGCACGGGCTGGTGGCGCTTGACTGCGCCGATCGTGTCCTGCGCCCGGCCATCCTCTGGAACGACCAGCGAACTCGAGAGCAGTGTCGCCAGATCGAGGAGCGTATCGGTCTGAAGCGGCTGATCGCGCTGACCGGCAACCGTGCCCTGCCCGGCTTCACCGCTCCCAAGCTGCTCTGGGTGCGCGAGCACGAGCCCGAGATCTGGGCCCGGGTCGCACACGTGATGTTGCCCAAGGACTATGTGCGCCTGCGCCTGAGCGGCATCCGCGCGACCGATGTCTCCGACGCCTCCGGGACACTGCTGCTCGACGTACCCGGACGGCGCTGGAGTGATGAGGTGGTCACCGATCTCGAACTGGAGCCCGCGTGGTTGCCGGAGGTGCTCGAGAGCCCCGAGCGCACCGGCGAGAGCGGCGACGGGACCCCCATCGCCGCCGGGGCCGGCGATCAGGCCGCGGGAGCGCTCGGCGTCGGAGTGGCCCGCCCCGGGCCGCTGTCGATTGTGCTCGGGACATCCGGGGTCGTGTTCGCCGCGGCCGATGAATTTCTCCCCGACCCCGAGGGGCGCCTGCACGCCTTCTGTCATGCCCGGCCGTCGGGATGGCACGTGATGGGCGTGATGCTGGCCGCGGCCGGCGCGCTCGGCTGGGCGCGAGACGCGTTGGCTCCCGAGGCGAGCTTCGCCGCGCTGGTCGCCGGAGCCGCCGAATGGCCGCCGGGGGTCGAAGGCCTCACCTTCCTGCCCTACCTCGCCGGCGAGCGCACCCCCCACGCCGATCCTGACGCTCGCGGCGCGTTCACCGGCCTCAGTCTCCGCCATGACCGCTCGGCGCTGATCCGGGCGGTCCTCGAGGGGGTCGCCTTCGGGCTCGCCGACAGCCTCACGCTGATTCGCGAGGTCGGCCTGGAGCCCGACCGCGGCCGAGCCTCCGGTGGCGGGACTCGCAGCGAGCTGTGGCTGCGCATCCTGGCCTCCGTGCTCGAGCTCCCCCTCGAGCGGATGGTCGTGGCGGAGGGTGCCGCTTTCGGAGCCGCCCTGCTGGGCGGCGTGGCGGCCGGCGTGTGGACCGACGTTGAGACGGCGATGGAGGCGACGGTGCGCACCGGCACACCCATCGAGCCGGTGCCTGAGTGGATCGAGCCCTATCGCGAGGCCCGCGAGCGGTTCCGGTCCCTCTACCCGGCGCTGCGCGACACGCTTACGCGATCAGGCGCGCGCCCGGACTCGGCGTGACCGAGACCGATCCGGGCGGCGCCACCGCCCCCGGCGGCAACAGCCCCAGGACATGGCCCCCGAAGCCGCCGCCGACGATCCGCGCGCCCACCGCGCCCGCCTCGCGCAGTCGTGCCACAGTGCGCTCGACCGCGGATGTGGAGACCTCATAGTCGTCGCGCAGGCTGGAGTGCGAGGCGTTGAGCAGCTCGCCCACACGGTCGAGGTCACCGGCGGTGAGCGCGGCCGCCGTCTGCTCGACCCGCTCGTTCTCAGTGATGACGTGACGAACGCGCCGGTTCAGCGGCTCGGGCAATCCTTCGGCCTGCTGGAGGGTGACCACGCGCAGGGTCTCGACGGCCAAGAGCGCGCAGGCCCGGGCGCACTCCGCCCGCCGCTGGTTGTATCCCGGCTCGGCTGATCCGCCGCGATCGCTACCGCGACCGGCGTTGGCGTGTCGCTGACCCGAGTCGAGCGTGACCAGCGCGTAGCCCCCGAGATCGAGAGGCACGACCTCGACCGACGGGACATCGAAATCGACGCGGAGACCTCGGTCAGCCTGGCCGCACAGAGAGGCGATCTGGTCCAGCAGGCCGGTCTGCGCCCCCACCCACTCGTTCTCCACCCGCGAGCACAGGGCGGCCAGGTCGAGCCGGTCGGGCTCGGGAGCGCCGGCGGCGGCCAGCAGGGCCAGGCTCAGAGCGACCTCCAAGGCCGCCGAGGATGACAGGCCTGAGCCCCGTGGGACGGTTCCGGTGATCTCGAGCTCGACCCCGCTCAACCCGATCCCTGCGGCCTGCAGCTCGGAGGCAATTCCGCGCGCAAAGGCGCGCCAGCCCGGCGTGTGAGGTGGCTCACGCAGGGCAAAGGAGTCCTGAGCACCGTCGAGGTCGCGGGCCACCACCGTGACCCGGCCTCGGTCACCGGGGCGCGCGCGCACGGTCACCCCCTCGGCGATGGCGAACGGCAGGGCCAGCCCGCGGTTGTAATCGGTGTGCTCGCCGATCAGGTTCACGCGCCCGGGCGCGAAGGCGGTCACGGTCTCAGGCACGCGGTAATGTCCCGTCCATGATTGGGGACATTCTGCCGCCCGCATCACACCGGGGCAGGCAGACGAACGGGACGGGCGAGCCGGTTGACCGCACGGCCTGACCGGCCGGATGGGGAGCAGGTCGCGTCCCTCCTGGGGCGCGCGGACGCGATCGGCCAGGCCGCGACCATCCAGGCGCTGTATGCCGCGGCCGCCGGTGGTCAGACTGAGATGGTCGGCCGTGGATGACCAGCTGCAGCGCCGGCTGGCGTCCAACCAGGCCATGTTCCGCAAGGTCAACGAGGGCATCGCCCGCGGCCAGTGGCCCGGCGACGAGAACCAGCGAGTCGGGTTCCGCTGTGAATGTGCCCGCCTGGGCTGTAATTCCCTGGTCCAGTTGACTCCGCGCGATTACGAGCGGGTACGCGCCAACCCGCGTCGGTTCGTGATCATCGCCGGACATGAGCTGCCCGACGTCGAGCACGTGGTCGACCGCAGCTACGGTTATTTCGTGGTCGAGAAGCACGACGAGGCAGGCGTCGTGGCCCAGGAGACCGACCCCCGCTCCTGACTCGGTCCGAGCTGCGTGTCGCGGCCCGGATCAGGCGTGCTGCTGCTCGCCGCAGAATTGGGCGGCGCGTTTTTGGCCAGAGCGCCGCTCCCCGGAGGGAGCGGGTGAACTGCGCGGGGTATCGGCCCGGCGCAGCCCGGCCCGATGGGCCTGAACCAGATCGAAGCGCATTCTCACCTCGGTGCCGCCACGAGCGCGGGGCACGATCGCCAGCTCGTCGGTGACCTGAGAGATCAGGCCCAGGCCCAGACCCAGGCCGGGCCGGTCCGTCTGTGGCTCCAGGCCGCACCCGTCATCGGCGATGAGAACCCAGAGTTCGGTGGCGACGACAGCGGCGGTCACGTACACGTTGCCCGGCTCCTCGCCGTAAGCGTGCAGCACCGCGTTGGTCAGGGCCTCCGAGGTGGCCAGCCGCACCGCGTCGATCTCGACCCGGTCGGCGCCGGCCTCCACGGCAAATTGACTGAGGGCATGGCGCGCCGCGGGAACCGAGTCCGGCTCGGCGGGCAAGGTCAGGCTCAGGTTCGTGACAACACTCCGCATATTGATGTTTTACCCGCGATGCGGACGGGCTACGCGCCCACCGGCGAGCGGCAACATCGCCGTCACCGCCCGCGCCGGCGCAGCCGGGGGAGCCGGACCCACGCAAAGAATCCTCCGCGCCGCCGCTCCAGCGCCTGCACGCCGGCCAGCTGATGGTGGGCCTCCAGGCATTGCGGATCAACCGCCAGCGCGGCGCAGAACGCCGAGGCGGCGTCGCCGCGACGGCCTGAGGCCAGCGCCACCACACCCGCGGCCAGATGCGGCCCGGGGACGTCGGGGTCGAGGGCGATAGCCGTATCGGCCGCGTGCCGAGCGTCGTCGAATCGATGACGGGACACGGCCAGGCTCTCCGCCAGGCGAGCGTGGGCCCGCCACGAGCCCGGCTCACACTGGGTGCCCTCGAGCGCGAGTTCAATTGCCTCCTCCTCACGGCCCAGCCGACCCAGCGAGAGGCTGGCCAGCCGACGCGGGCGCTCGCGCGCGGGCGCCAGCGAGGCGGCCGCTTGCGCGGCCTGCAACGCGGCGGCGGGACGGTCGTTGCCAAGCTGGGCCTCGGCCATCAGACACCAGGCATCGGCGTTCCGCGGCTCGGCGCTGATGAGGGCAGCCACCGCCGGAACCGCGTCGGCAAAGCGGCGCAGCTCACACAGCGTCGTGGCCCGCGCCAGGCCACCCTGCGACCGGCTCCGCGCCGCCGCCGATCCGGTCTGCTCCGGGATCTCCGGCGTCAGCCTTATTTCTTCGGGCTCCGCCGGCTCGTATCCGACGGTGGCCGCCGGGGCGGCAGAAGAATTCTGCATGCGAGTCCATCCTTGTTCTCGTTTGTGCTCCTACAGCGGCGTCCCCTCCGGCAGCCGCGGCCACGCCGCAGCCGTTCCATGAAGACCGTGACTCGATATCGGCGCTCGAGGCGGGCGTTCTGAACTAGACATAAGTCGGGTATCGGCTGGCGCCTTATATTTAGGCTATGGCGCCTCGCCTCCGACCAGTGCGCACGGTGCTCACGCGTCCAGCTCCCGTCCAGGGCAGTAACCGGTGAGTGCACGACAGGCGGCGCTCGTCACCGGCGCGGCGAGTGGAATCGGACGCGCCGTAACCGAACGTCTGCGCGCCGACGGACTGGACGTTCTCGCCGTCGACCTCGCGCCTGACCCCGACGGCCCAGGCGTCCCCCATCAGGCCGACCTGACCTCCCCGGCCGAGAATGCCGCCGCCGTAGACGCCGCCCTGGAGCGCTTCGGCCGCCTCGACGTGATCATTCCCAACGCCGGCGTCCAGCACGTGGCCCCCATTCAGGACTTCCCGGAGGAGCGCTGGGAGATGATCATCGCGCTCCTTCTCACCAGCCCGTTCGTCCTGGCCAAGCATGCCTGGCCAGCGCTGGCCGCGTCGGGAGCGGGCCGCTTCATCGCTATTGCGTCGGCCCACGGACTGGTCGCGTCGCCCTTTAAGTCCGCCTACGTCTCGGCCAAGCATGGAGTCCTGGGTCTCGTCAAGACGCTGGCCCTCGAGGGGGCCGACCAGGGCATCACCGCCACCGCCGTGTGCCCGGGATACGTGCGCACACCGCTGTTGGAGAAACAGATCGCCGACCAGGCCCGGGCCCACTCGCTGCCCGAGGCCGAGGTGCTCGAGGAGGTCATCCTCGCTCCCCACGCCGTCAAGGAGCTGATCGAGCCCGCCGAGGTGGCGGCCGTGGTGAGTTTTTTGGCTGGCCCGGCCGGGCGATCGTTCACGGGCGCGCCGGTGACGATGGACTTCGGCTGGACCGCCAGTTAGCGGCCCAGCCCACGCAGCCGGCGGCCGCGCCACAACCTTGCCATAACCATGTCAAGGTTTAGTAGCATCCCCGGGATGCGTGACTTCCTGGCCACCGCGCGCCAGCGCACGGTCGTCTTCGACGGCGGCATGGGCGCCACACTGGAGCAGTTCGATCTCGATCTCGAGCGCGACTACAAGCTTCCCGGTCGCTGCCACGAGGCGCTCATCCTCAACCGCCCCGACGTGATCGAGGGCGTCCACGCATCGATGCTCGAGGCCGGGGCCGAGGTCGTGGAAACCGACACGTTCCAGGCCTCGCGGCTGAAGCTCTCGGAGTGGGGATTGGAGGACCACACCCACGAGATCAACCTCAAAGCGGCCCAGATCGCCCGCCGGGCGGCGGGCGAGAAGCGTTTTGTAGCGGGCTCGATCGGTCCAACCGGGTTCCTGCCCGCCTCCGACGATCCCACGCTCGGCCAGATCAGCTTCCGCGAGCTTGTCGACATCTTCACCGAGCAGGCCACCGGCCTGATCTCCGGGGGGGTCGACCTGGTCATCATCGAGACGGCTCAGGACATCCTCGAGGTCAAGGCGGCGATCTTCGGCGTCCGAGCAGCCGCGGTGCAATTGAACCGTCAGGTGCCGATCCAGTGCAGCGTCTCGCTGCTTCCCCAGGGCGGAAAGATGCTGCTCGGGACCGACATCAGCGCCGTGCTGGCCACGCTCGAAGGCCTCGGTGTCGACGTGATCGGGCTCAACTGCTCCACCGGACCCGAGGACATGCGCGATGCGATCCGGTTCTTGACCGAGTTTGCCTCGGTGCCGGTCCATTGCATCCCCAACGCCGGTCTGCCACTCCAGGGACCCAACGGCGAGACGATCTTCCCGGAGCGGCCCGAACCGCTGGCCAACGTGCTGGGGGAGTTCGTCGACCGCTACGGCGTGTCGATCGTCGGCGGCTGCTGCGGCACCACTCCGGAGCACATCCGGGCCCTCGCCGAACGCGTCCACGACCGGATCCCCGAGCCGCGCCCGCAGCGCCGCCCCCCCCACGTGAGCTCGATGATCGCCGCCACGCCGCTGGTCCAGGACCCGCGGCCGACGCTGGTCGGCGAGCGGGTCAATTCGCAGGGGTCGCGCAAGGCCAAGGAGATGCTCCTCGCCGACGACTACGACGGCCTGCTGGTGGTGGCCGAGGACCAGGTCACCGGCGGCGCCCATGTGCTCGATATCTGCGTGGCCCTCACCGAGCGCCAGGACGAAGGCGAGCAGATGCGCGAGCTCGTCAAGAGGATCTCCCTCACCCAGCCCACGCCGATCCAGATCGACTCGACCGAGCCGGCCGTGATCGAGGCCGCGCTCGAGCAGATCCCGGGCCGGGCCATCGTCAACTCGGTCAACCTCGAGGCCGGGCGCGCCAAGCTCGATCAGGTCGCCCCGCTGGCCAAGGCCCACGGCGCCGCCCTGATCGCGTTGACCATCGATGAAGAGGGCATGGCCAAGACCGCGGAACGCAAGCTCGAGGTCGCGCGTCGCATCACCGAGCTGTGCTGCGACGAGCACGGCCTCGACCGCGAGGCGCTCATCTTCGATTGCCTCACCTTCACCCTGACCACCGGCGACGAGGAGTGGCGGCCCAGTGCCGTGGCCACGATCGAGGGGATCCGTCAGGTCAAGGCTCAGCTGCCGGGCGTGAAGACCTCGCTCGGGGTCTCGAACGTCAGCTTCGGCGTCGGGGTTCCGGCGCGCTCGGTGCTCAACAGCGTGTTCCTGCACCACTGCGTCGAGGCCGGGCTGGACCTGGCCATGGTCAACCCCAACCACATCACTCCTTACGGGGAAATCGGTGAGGGCGAGCGCGATCTGGCCGACGACCTCGTCTTCAACCGCCGCGAGGATGCGCTTGAGCGTTTCATCGCCCACTTCGAAGCCCAGGGGCCGGAGGCTGACGAAGGTCCGGGCAAGGCCAATCCGACCGAGGGCATGGAGCCCGAGGAGGCGTTGCACTTCCACATCCTGCGCCGCAAGAAGGAGGGCGTCGAGGACTGGATCGATGCCAGCGTCGAGAAGATCGGCGCCGTGCCGACGCTCAACCAGGTGCTGCTGCCGGCCATGAAGGAGGTCGGCGACAAGTTCGGCGCCGGCGAGCTGATCCTCCCCTTCGTGCTGCAGTCGGCCGAGGTCATGAAGCGCGCGGTGGCCCAGCTCGAGCAATACCTGGAGAAGATGGAGGGCTACACGAAGGGCACGGTGGTCATCGCCACGGTGTTCGGCGACGTCCATGACATCGGCAAGTCGCTGGTCAACACGATCCTGACCAACAACGGCTACACCGTGGTCGACCTCGGCAAGCAGGTCCCGATCTCCACCATCCTCGACGCGGCCGTCGAGCACGAGGCCACCGCGATCGGTCTTTCGGCGCTGCTGGTCTCCACCTCCAAGCAGATGCCGGCCGCCATCCAGGAGCTTCATCAGCGCGGGCTCGAGTTCCCGGTCCTGATCGGCGGCGCGGCCATCAATCGCAACTTCGGGCTGCGCATCCTGTATCCGGGCGGCACCGAGTCCGACGACGTCTACGCACCCGGCGTCTTCTACTGCAAGGACGCCTTCGAGGGTCTGGCCAAAATGGACCAGCTGATCGACGCCCAGGCCCACGAGGCGCTGGTGACCAAGACGCGCGCTGACGCCCAGCGCCTGCGCGAGAAGCCGGCCGCCGAAGTCGACGACGCCCCGCCGACGACCGACGACACGGTGCGCAGCGGCGCTGCCACCGACAATCCTGTTCCCAAGCCGCCGTTCTGGGGGGTGCGTGAGCTCGAGGTGCCCCTGGACGAGGTCTACTCCCACCTCGACACCCACGTCCTGTTCAAACTTCATTGGGGCGGGCGGGGGGTCAAGGGCGAGGCATGGGCCAAGCTGCTGCGCGAGGACTTCCAGCCTCGGCTCGAACGCATGTGGCGCGAGCAGACCTATCTGCACCCGCGCGCTGTGCTCGGCTATTTCCCGGCCAACTCCGACGGTAACGAGCTCATCATCTGGGATCCCGAGGATTTCGACCCCGCCCACCCGCGCGAGCTCGACCGTCTCGTCTTCCCGCGCCAACCCCGCCACGACCGGATCTGCCTGGCCGACTTCTACCGGCCGGCCGGCTCAGAGCCTGACGTCGTGGCGCTGCAGGCCGTCACCGTCGGCGACGAGGTCACCCAGCTGATGGCCTCGCTGGAGGCCGACGGCGAATTTGCGCAGCAGCTGTTCGTCCACGGCCTCGGCGTCCAGACCGCTGAGGGCATGGCTGAGTGGCTCCATGCCCGCGTGCGTCAGGACCTCGGCATCGCTCCGGCCCAGGGGCGCCGCTACTCGTGGGGTTATCCCTCCTGCCCGGAGCAGTCCGAGCTGACCAAGGTCTTCCGCGTGCTCGACGCACCCCGCATCGGACTGCAGCTGTCCGAAGGGTTTGCCATCGAGCCCGAGCAGTCGACGCTCGCCATCGTGGCCCACCATCCTCAGGCGATCTACTTCGGGATGAAGTCGGGCCGGCTGCCTGCAAGCGAGCGTCAGGCCAGTGATGAGCTCATCGCCGGGACCGAGCGCGACCCGACCCGGCGCGCGCGGCTCTCAGACTCCGACCCCGACGGTTCGCCGGAGGGACCCGCCGCGACCTCCGAGGGCGAGCCGGCGATGGCGGAGCGCTGACCGCCGGGCGGATGGCTTAACTGACTCGGAGCCATTCCGCGACACCTGGTCGCGCAATGACTCCGAGTGATCAGTCAGTGAGGTTCGCTATGAGTGCTGCACGCAGCCTGAGTTGGCGTTTGACCACTCCTGCTGCAGGTAGTAGTGCCCGGTCGCGATCGACTCGTTGTACTCAGCTCCGGGTGCGCCGCCGATCGGCGCGCCGAAGTTGAAGTTGCACTTGTCACCTATCTCGTTGCCGCTCGAGTCATACCAGGCATTGCCGAGCGGATCCGTGATCCCTTCGATGTTCTCGTGGCTCGTCACGTTGAGCGCCGAATCACCGGCCACGTTGCCGTTGGGGTACTGGCCTGTCTCGCAGCCCGACACGCCCGCGTAGGGCATGTTGGCGTACAGCGTGCTCGTCGAGCCGCTCCCCAACGAGCTGTGGTACGCGCAGTACACGTTGGTCGAGCACTGCGAACCGGAGCTGTCAAAGCACGTGGCCACGCCCGAGGGGAAGTAGACGAAGTACATCGCTCCGAGGCCGCGCGGAAGCCCGTGCGCGCCGACGAAGTTGGTGACCTCGGTCTGGAGCTGGGCGTCGGTGATACACGTGGCGGCAGCGCGGCACCCGCTGGCCGGGTAGGGGTCGGTGTCGCTGTAGGCCCCGCCGGCGCTGGCTCCGTAGCTAAAACCGGTGCCGGTGCTGTCGTGATACTGCCGGGCGACCGAGTAGTCGTTCGTGGTCGTCCCATGGGCGGCGGCCACGTCGCTGAAGAACTTCGTGATCAGGGAGGTGTAGCTCGACGCGAAGCTGTGGCCCGAGGGGGCCCAGTAGATCGCGTAGTTGGCGTCGGTGTGCATGACCGGGCCGCCGTAGTAATTGAGGTTGCTGACTCCCCGACGGGCCGGGTGCACCTTGGCCTTGTAGGCCCGTCCGCCCCTCGTATTGGCGGTGATCACGCCGCGGAAGTGACCCGGTGCCGCCCCGGCGCCCGCCGGCAGCACGGCCAGCGCGGTGGCCGCGAACAGTGTGCCAGCGACCAGGCGGGCTGAGAGCAATCGTGTGAGTGCCAATCCTGCTCCTGTAGGTATGTGGCCCGCGCCTCCCGGGCCAAGTGCGCGGAGTGTACCCGTGAGTCAAGGCGCACACGCCGTTAAGGGGTGAACAAAAGCTCTCGATTTTGGAGCGGGGTCAGACGGCGGACACGGTCGCCTCAGATCCCAGGCCGAGCCGAGGGCGGCGCAGCAATACCTCTCTCTGGCCAAGGGCGAGCGGGCGCGCTCGCAGGAGCTCCGCCCGCGTGCTCAGACTTTGAGCGATGAGCCCTGGTGCGTGCTCGACGGCGTCGGCCGGGCCGGAAGCTTGACGGGGGCGGCGTGCATGGCCCGCAGGCGGACCTCCCGCCACGACATGCCTTCCTTGACCAGTGCCGGGCCGCCCATGAGCAACGCGGTCGAGACCTCAACCGCCTGCAGGATGACTCCGTAGGCCACGCCGGTACCCAGCCCGACGTGCCACCCCGTGTGGAGCACCGCGGCGCAGGCGGCCTGGAACACGCCGAGGTTGGCCGGCGTGGCCGGCAGCACGGCCGTGATGTTGACCGCGAACAGGACTGCGGCGGCGGCCGCCATCCCCGCCTGGTGCGAGAGACCGAGCGCGACGAGCAACAGGTAGCAGGAGAACCACTGCAGGGCCCAGGCCAGAAACTGTGCCCCGGCCGCCACCGCGCCGAGGCGCGGGCGGCGAAAGACCTCCAGCCCAGCCCGCACCCTGGTCATCGCCCGGCGTCCCTGGCCGAGCAGCCGGTGCAGCCGACCCAGCCGCGAGCCCGGCGTGCCGTGGCGCAGGACGACGGGGGCCACCAAGACCAGCGCCAGGAGGGCCAGCGGGGCGATCGCCGCGGCCAGCAGCGCGTCCTGGTGGCCGCTGAACAGGTCCACGGAGGAGAACATGACCGCTCCGAGCACAGCCAGGGCGGCGATGTTGAGCAGGGTCTGGGATACCAGCGTGCCCAGCACCACGGGCAGGTTCTCCCGCGGGCGGCCCGTCCGTCGCGCCACCACAAGCGCACGGGAGGGCTCGCCGAGGCGAGCGGGCAGCGTCGAGGACATGAGTACGCCAATGAACGTGCCCTGCATGGCGTCGGCGAGACGGACGCGGCCCGCCGGGAGCGCGGCGAGCAGGATGGCGTGCCAGGAGAAGGCCCGGGCGGCCATTGCCGAGCACATGACACCCAGGCCAAGCAGCACGTAGACGGGACTCGAGTTGATCAGGGCATTGGCGATGCTGTCCAGGCCGATGCTGTTGAGGGCCAGCACGGCGAGCACGACCCCGCCCAGCGAGACGGCCAGCACGGCCGCGCGGCGCAGGAACGTGGCCGCCGGACCGTGGCGGCTGGGCAGGGGGGGCTCGAGGCTGGGCATGCGCCGGGGCCGCACCCGGGGCTTGAGGTCGGCGGCAAGCAACCCCGAGTGCACGCCGGCTCGGCGCACCGCGCCGGCGGGTCGCGGGGTGGCGACCGCGTCAGCGTAGGCGGACATGACCTCGGCGGCGACCCGGGGCCAGGCAAAGCGCTCGACGCCGCGAGCGGCCGCTCGGGCCATCTCGACACGACGCCCCGGGTCCTCCCAGAGATCGCGCAGCGCCTCGGCCAACGCTTGCGGATCGGCCCGGGGAACGAGCACGCCGTCGACTCCGTCGCGAACCACATCACGGTAGCCGGCGATATCCGCGGCGACCACCGGCGTTCCCGAGGCAAAGGCCTCGGTGAGAACCATGCCAAAGCTCTCGCCGCGCAATGACGGCGCACAGAGGACATCGGCCCGGGCCAGCTCCGCATGCTTACGCTCGTCATCGACCTTGCCCAGGACGCGCACTCCCCGGTCGTCGAGCATCATTGGCGCCAGCTCCTCTGAGGTGGGCCCGATGACGGTGAGCTCGGTGGGGATGTGGTCACGCAGGGCCTCGAAGGCGCGCAGCAACAGAGGCAGCCCCTTGCGCTCGACGGCCTGACCGATGAACACGACCTTGAGGCGATCCTCGGGCGGCCTGGTCCCGGCCAGAGCCAACCCGTCGGCGGCGATGTGGACGCCGTTGGGAATCACCCGGTAGCGGCCGCCGAAGAACCGCTGCCCGGTCCACGCCGCCGCCTCGGACACGGCGATCCGGACCTGCAGGCGGTTGAGGACGCGCCGGGCGCCAAAGAAATTGGCCAGGCCGTTGGCGACGCGTCCCTCTGAATAGGAGTGAAACGTGCCGACGAGCGGAGCGAGGCTCCAATCGGTGGCCCACCAGCTGGCCAGCGGGGCCACCGGCTCATGGACATGGACGACGTCGTAGCCGCCGGTGCGCAGCGCGGTGTGCAGCCGGGCCATGCCCAGCGGGGTCACCGAGAGATTGGAGACGGCTCCATTGGCCTTGAGGCCGACCGTGCGACCGAGCGAGATCAGATAGTCCGGCGGATCGAGGGGCTGCGGGCGGGCGCCGCGATGGGCGATCGTGGCCGCCAGATCGGGCGGGTCATAGGGCGCGAGGACGCGGACATGATGGCCATCGGCCAAAAACTGCTCGGCGAGGGCCTCGATATGACGAGTGACGCCACCCGGATACGTCCACGAGTAGGGCGAGACCAACGCGATCCGCATCACTCTCATTCTAAGGCGCCCCCGCACGAGAAGAGAGTTTTTGTCGCCTATCATCGACGAACATGCCCGTCCGGCATTTCGTCAAGTACACGTTCCTGCAGGTCGACCCGGCCTGGCGCCGGCTCGACGAGGATCGGCGCGCGGCCGACAAGCGGGAGTTCATGGCGGCCTGCGAGGACTTCGCCGACGGCCATCTGCTGCGCTCCTTCTCGCTCGTCGGGACGCGCGGCGATGCCGATCTGCTGCTGCTCAGCCAGGCGCAGAATCTCGAGCGGATCCACGAGTTCCACGTCGTTCTGGCCCAGAGTGGACTGATGAAGTGGTGCACGTCGCCGTATTCGCTGCTGGCCATGACCAAGCCGTCGGAATACTCCGACGAGTCTCGGCTGGAGGTTCGACCCGGCAGGGGCAAATACCTGTTCGTGTATCCCTTTGTCAAGACGAGAGCCTGGTACGCCCTGGCTGCCGACGAGCGGTGGCGGATCATGCAGGAGCACATCAAGGTTGGCCGCGAGTATCCGTCGGTCGATCTGAACACGAGCTATTCCTTTGGTCTCGACGATCAGGAGTTTGTCGTCGCCTTCGAGACCGATAATCCGGCCGACTTCGTCGATCTCGTGCAGCGCCTGCGAACGACCGAGTCCAGCTCCTACACGCTGCGCGATACGCCGACCTTCACCTGCATAGCCTGTTCGGTGGAGCGCGCGCTGGGCGCACTCGACGGCGCGGCTCTCTCGCTGTCGGCCACCTCCTGAGCAGCGCCGCGCGCATGGCGGGCACCCGTCCGGCCCAGCCACCGACCGCCGCTGTGGATGCGTTGCACGGCGCCGACCCGGTCCTGGCGGGCGTGATCGACCGGCTGCAGCGGACGGGAGCCGGTTCCCTTGGCGATCCGCGGCGCGGGCGCCCCCGCGACCACTACGGCTCGCTGATCCGCTCGATCGTCGGACAGCAGGTTTCCACCCAGTCGGCCGCGGCGATCTACCGCCGGCTCACCGAGCGCTACGGGGGCCGCACGCCAACCCCCGAGGAGGTACTGGCCGAGGATCCACAGACGCTGCGCGCGGCCGCCGGGCTGTCCCACGCCAAGCTCTCCTACCTGCGCTCGCTGGCCGAGCATGTCGTCGACGGCTCACTCGAGCTCGACCGGCTCGATCAGCTTCCCGATGAGGAGATCATGGCTGAGCTTGAGGCCATCAAGGGCATCGGACCGTGGACGGCGCAGACGTTCCTCATGTTCCATCTGGAGCGCCCTGACGTGCTTCCTGTGGGCGATCTGGGGATCAGGCGGGCGATGATGATCGAGTACGGGCTGCCTCGGCTGCCCGAGGCGAGCGAGATGGAGCGGATCGCCGAGCCGTGGCGTCCGTATCGGACGCTGGCCTGCCGCTATCTCTGGCGTTCGCTCCACGCGACGCCGATCTGACGGCCCGCGCGAACAGCCGACCCCGCCGGCGCAAATCGCCGACGCCGCGGGCGCGAACAGCCGACCCCGCCGGCCGTACTCGACCCGGGGCCCGGCTAGACCGCGGAGACTTCTTCTTCTTCGGCGACCCGGAACGAGGAACCGCAACCGCAGGCCGCGATCACATTGGGGTTCTCGACCTTGAAGCCGGCCCCCTGGAGGCCATCGACGAAGTCGATCACCGAGCCGTGCACGTAGGGCAGGCTCGGTCCGTCGACCAGAAGGCGGATCCCCTTATCCTCGAACACCTCGTCGCCATCGCGCTGCTCGTCGAAGGCCAGTGCGTACTGAAAGCCCGAGCAGCCGCCGCCGCGCACGCCAACCCGCAGGCCGGCGGTCTCGGCGACCGCGTTCTGGGATGACAGGAACTCCTGGACCTTCTCAGCGCCTTTGTCGGTGAGAGTGATCATGCTTCACGAAGTATAGCGGTGGGGCCTCGGTAGCCTTGTAGACGTGTCCGCCACGCCAGATGAACTCAAGACCCGCATCGAGGCCGGGATTCCTGGCGCCGTGGCCAGTGTCACGGGTGATGGTCACCACTTCAATGCCGTGGTCACGGCCGAGGCCTTCTCGGGCCTTCCCCGGCTCGCCCAGCATCGGCTGGTCTACGACGTCTTCGGCACCGAGGTCGGCGACCGCATCCATGCCCTCTCAATCCAGACCCAAACTTCCAAACCGGAGGACGCGAAATGAGCGACACGCCCGCCAACCCCATGCGCGACGCCATCCAGGAAGCCATCACCGAGAACCCGGTGCTCCTGTTCATGAAGGGCACGCCGGACGCGCCGGCCTGCGGCTTCTCGGCACGCACCGTCGGTGTGCTCCAGTCAACCGGCACCCAGTTCGCCGCGGTTGACATCCTGCCCGACCCTCGCATCCGTCAGGAGCTGTCGGCACTGTCCAACTGGCCAACCATCCCTCAGCTTTTCGTCAACGGCGAGCTGGTCGGCGGCTGCGACATCGTGACCGAGATGTACAAGTCCGGTGAGCTGCACGAGGCGCTCGGCCTCGAGGCCCCCGAGGCACCGGCGCAACCCGAGTCCCCGGCGGCCGTGCAGTCCGCGCCGATGTCAATCGAGAACCGCCTCTGAACCGAGCGCAGCCCCGCGCCTTTAGCTCGTCGCGCCCTCGCGCCGCAGCGCGAGCTGTTCGACGATCCGCCGCGAATCGCAGATGACCTCCCCCTCGAGGATGAGGAGCGGCACGCGCTGCTGACCGCTCAGCGCCTCGACCTCCGCGCGCCGCGAGCGGCGCTGGCCGACGACGACCGTCTCGAACTCGATTCCCTCGCGGCGCAGCGCCCGGGCGACCCGCCCGCACGGGCAGAACCGGTCGGTGGGGGTGTTGCAGCGATACAGGGTGGCCATGGTGATAGAGAAGCTAGAGACCCGCGCGCCGCATGACGCCGCCGGCCATCCGCAGCGGCCACGGCTGGCGCGATCCGGGCGGAGCCACCCCGGCCCGATCCCACTCCCGGTGCCAGTTGACGGCCTCCTCCAGGCAGTCCTCATGGGGTCCCGGCCGCCATCCCAGCTCGCGGCGCGCCTTGCCGTTGACGAACGCCCAGTTGAGCGACGACACGCGGATCTCCACGGGACTGGGCAGCGCCAGCCCGGCAATCCGCCGCCCACCCGCCGACAGGGCCAGCGCCACGCTCACCGGAAGTTTCACGGCGGGCGGCTCGATACCCGACAGCCGGCCGAGATCGGCGAGCAGCCGTGTCGTGGTGAAGTTCCGGTTGGAGAGGATGTAGCGCTCGCCGATGACGCCACGCTCGTCAGCCAGCACCAGGCCCCGGGCCACGTCACGTACGCCAACGACGTTCACCGTGCCGTCGACGTAGGCCGGGATCTCGCGGCGCATGAAACGGCGCACCAGGGCTGAGGAGGGGCCTCCCGGACCGCCCGCGCCGAAGGTCTGGGCCGGATTGACGATGACCAGCGGCAGACCGCGAGCGACCAGGCGCAGGGCCGCCGTTTCGGCCTCGTGCTCGGCATCGAGATAGGCGATCCGGTAGCGGCCGGCCTCCCACGGCTGGGACTCGTCGGCGGTCTGGCCTTCTGGCGCCGGGCCGATGGCAGCCACCGAGGAGGTGTGGGTGACGCGCTCCACCCCCGCCCGCAGCGCCTCCTCGAGCACGATGCGCATCCCCTCCACGTTGACGGCGAAGATCCGCGCCCGCGGGGCGGACAGCTCGGCCATGCCGGCCATGTGAATGACGCGGTCGACCCGGGCCATGGCCCGACGCATCGCCCGGCGATCGAGGATGTCGGCCCGCACCATCTCGACCTCGAGTCCCTTCAGGGCCTCGGTCGGCGAGTGCTGGCGCAGGGCCACGCGCACGTCGTCACCGCGCCGCACCAGCAGCCTCGTGACATGTGCGCCAATAAATCCTGTCGCGCCGGTGACCAGCGTCCGCGGCATCTCCGGCCCGTGAGTCTAGGGGTCCGGTAGGGTGCCGCGGTCATGAGCGTCGCGATCGTGTCCGACACCTGCCATTACCTGCCGCGCGATGTGGTGGCCGAGCAGGGCATCCATGAGGTGAGCCTCTACGTGCGCTGGCCCGAGGGCGACCAGCGAGAGGCAGAGATCACCGACTACGACGGGTACTTCCGGCGGCTGAGCCGGGACGCCGCACTGCCCAGCACCTCCCAGCCTTCGATCGGCGACTTTCTGGCCGTCTACGAGCCCCTTCTCGACGCCGGTCATGAGATCGTCTCCATCCATCTCGCCGGCGGGATGTCGGGAACGGTTCGCTCGGCCGAGCAGGCCCGTGATCAGCTCGGCGAGCGCGCCGCGGCGGTGCGGGTCCTCGACTCGGCCACGGCGTGTGGTGGCGAGGGTCTGGTCGTCCTGGCCGCAGCGGCCGCGGCCCGCGGCGGCGCGACGGGGGCCGAGGTGCTCGAACACGCCCAGCGGGCCCGTGCCGAGCTGAAGATGTGGTTCGCGATCGACACGCTCGAGTACCTGCGCCGCGGCGGTCGGATCGCCGGAGCCCAAGCCTGGCTCGGGTCGGCGTTGAAGATCAAGCCGATCCTCACCGTCGAGGCCGAGATCACACCGGTGGAGCGGGTGCGCACCTCGCGCCGCGCCTTTGAGCGGATGGTTGATCTGCTGCGCAGCCGCCACGAGGATGGCGCCGACGCGTGGATGGTCCAGCACATCCAGGCGCCGGCCGAGGCGGCGGAGTTGGCGGCGCGCGGGAGCGAGATATTCGGCGGCGAGCCGCGGGTGATCTCGGAGATCGGGCCCGTGATCGGGACCCACGTGGGCCCCGGCCTGCTCGGCGCGGGCGGTCTGCCCAGCGCCTTCTTGCAGTAGTCCTAGCGTCCCAGGCGCTTGCGCCGGCGGCGACCGAAGGTCAGCGCGCCGAGCGCGGCCACCCCACCGCCGAGCACGAAGCCGGCCACCCCGGCACCGATCAGCACCTGAGGCTCGTAACGGCGCAGTTGCCCGCGCCAGTCGGTGAGCTTGACCACCTCGACCCGGAGACGCTCGACCGCCGTGCCGAGTTCCTGGCGGTTGCGCTCGATCGAGGTGCGGATCTCCTCCGGCGACCGCGTGGCCATCAGGCGCCGTCTCCCGGTTTGACCGTGGCGCGAATCTTGCGCGCCTCCTCGATGGCCATCTCGGGCTTGGGCGCGCCGACGCTGAACTTGCGCCACGCGAACAGGAACGCAGAGCCGGTCAGGACGAGCAGGACCACCATCACGACCAGGAAACCGAGCCAGATGCTGTTGAACGCGGAGTTCAGGCCCCAGGCCAGGGTGAGGAGGACGAAGACGAGCGCGAAGACTCCGAAGGCGGCGCCGGCGGCGCCGGCGATCGCACCGCGCTGATAGCTCTTGACCTTGACCGTGACCTCGGCCTTGGCCAGCTCGATCTCCTCGCGGACGAGCACCGACAGGCGCTCGGAGACCTCGTTCAGGGCCTGGGCGAGATTTTCGTTGTCAGCGGGCAAGGCGCTTGAGGATCAGGGCGAGGACGAGGCCGCCGGCAAAGGCGGCGCCGACGGCGATCTCCGGGCGGTCGGCAACCACCGCGGCGGGGCCGGCGTCCGGGCCGGGCGGCGTCCAGGACGCATCGCCCACCGGGGCTCCGGCTGCGGGCGGAGTTGCGGTCGCCTCCGTCGCAGTGTCTGAGGACTCGCTCACTCGGGCGGGGGCTCGCCGAACATGCGCACCCAGATGAAGGCCGCGAGGCGAGCCGAGGCGACGCTGGCCAACGCGCCGGTCCCGGCGAGCAGGCCCGACCAGATCAAGCGCTTGACGAGGGGGCTCTCAGACATCGGGGGCATTCAAGCAGACTCTCCCCGCCCAACTGCAATCTAAATCTCAGATCTCATCGCCCGGGAATCTCCAGGCCGCTGCAGATCGTGGTCACGATCAGGGTCTTGGCCTGCTCGAGATCGGCCTGATTGACGGGCTCGTCGTCAAAGATCCAGCCGGTGAGAACCTGCTCGACGCAGCCGTAGAACGCCTGCGCGGCGAACTCGGGCGTGACCTCCGGCCGGAAGACTCCGCCGGCCTGTGCCGAGGCCACGATCGCGGCGATGCCGGCGTAGGCGTCGCGGATCTTGCCCAAGTGGGTGCGCCCGAACGTGTTGGCGGCCCGGGTCACCTCGACGATGATCACCTTCATCAGCTCGGGGTCGTGACGGTAGGAGTCGATGATGAAGGAGGCGATGGCATGGAGCTTCTCGCGCGGCGCCCGATCCGAGGCGTCGGCCTCGGCGATGGCCCCCAGCATCACGTCCCAGCGCTCCAAGAACAGCGTGTCGAGAATCTGCTCCTTAGCCGAGAAGTAGTGGTAGACCAGGCCGTAGGCGACGCCGGCCTCATCGGCGATGTCGGACACCCGGCAGGTGTGAAAGCCCTGGCGGGCAAACACGCGCACGGCGGCGTCGAGGATCTGGCGACGCTTGTCGGTCGTGGTGGTCACGAGGCTTCCCAGCCGTAGGCGTCCGGCCGGCGGTGGCGCAGCGCCGGGATCCGCTCGCGGACCTCGGCCACCCGCTCGAGATCGAGGTCGGCCACGATCGCCGTCTCGCCGTCACCCGCCCCGGCCAAGACCACGCCCCAGGGGTCGACGATGAGCGAGCGGCCACCGGAACGAAAGCCGCCGGGGTGGGGACCGATCTGGTTGGCCGCGATCATGAAGCACTGGTTCTCGATCGCCCGGGCGCGGACGAGCACCTCCCAGTGATCGCGGGTGGTGGGCAGCGTGAACGCGCTGGGGACAACCGTGACCTCGGCCCCGCGCAGGGCCAGGAGCCGGAACAGCTCGGGAAAGCGCAGGTCGTAGCAGATGCTCAGGCCCAGGCCGGTCCCGTCGGCCAGCCGCGAGACGACGACCTCGCTGCCCGCCTGGTCGGTGTCAGACTCGGCGTAGGTGGTCCCGTCAACGACGACGTCGAACAGGTGAAGCTTCCGGTAGACGGCCTTCACCTCGCCGTCCGGTCCGACGTGGACGCTCGTATTGCCATGCCGCTCCTGGCCGGGCACGGACTCCACGATGGACCCGGCCACGAGCTCGAGCCCGAGTTCCCGGGCGATTGACCGCGCCCAGCTGATCGCCTCTCCGTCGAGCGTCTGCGCACCGGCGCGCAGGTGCTCGGGCCGGCCCAGGACGGTCCACTTCTCGGGCAGGCAGATCAGTTCTGCGCCCAACGCGGCCGCCCGACGCACCAGGCGGTCGGCAGTCGCTAGGTTCTGATCCAGATCATCGGTGGCGTTGAGCTGGATGGCACCGGCGCGCAAAGTGGGTTCTCCTCCCTCGTCCGGGCAGTCGATTGACTAGTCAGTCAACAAGGATATCCGAGATCAGCGCCCTTCCCTACCGCGGCCCCTTCGGGGCCGCGCGGCCAGCCGGGCTTGACTCGATCGCCCTTCCGCCGGGAGCGATGCCGGCCCGCTTTGGGCGACGCCCGCTCAAGAGCTGGCGCTACGTGGGGATCTTCGGGCCTGAGCTCATGATCTGCCTGGCCTCGGTTCGAATCGGGCCGGCCCGCCAGAGCTTTTGGGCGGTGTGGGACCGCGAGGCCCGCCGGCTGCACGAGCGCACTACCTTCGGGCGCGGCGCGGTGAGCCTGACCCCCGGACGGGCCCGCGCGCACGGCCAAGGCGTCGCGATCGACGTGCGTCTCAAGGAGACGGCGGGCATCGAATGCATCTGTCCCAGCGCCGGCGCCTACGGGTGGACGCGCAAGCAGGGCGATGTGGCCGCCCACGGGTCTGTGAGCATCGACGGCGTGTCTCGCCCGCTCACCGCCCGGGCGGTGATCGATGACACCGCCGCCTACTACCAGCGTCATACCCGCTGGCGCTGGAGCGCAGGGGTCGGCCAGGCCGTCGACGGCCGGGCGCTGGCCTGGAACCTCGTCGAAGGAGTCAACGATCCCGCCCACAACAGCGAGCGGACGCTATGGATCGACGCCGACCCCCACGAGCTGGCGCCGGCTCGCTTCGCCGCTGACCTCAGCCGGGTCGCAGAACTCACCTTCGCCGCCGAGGCGACCCGGTCA
>JAXDGI010000205.1:0-5350 GCA_034665145.1 Solirubrobacteraceae bacterium | reverse complement strand
GGGTCACCCCCTGAGCATTGACGGCCGTGCGCTTAGTCTGGATTCCGATACGCATGCCGGAGGCACGCCGCGATCCCGAGCGGAGATCGCCCACATGGAATGCCATGACTAGAGCACCGTTGGAGTTCGGGATCTCGCTCGTGCCCGCGATCGAGCGACTCTCTGACATCCGAGAGTTAGTGCGCGTTGCCGATGATGCCGGGCTCGACCTCGTTGGCATCCAGGATCACCCCTACCAGCGGCACTTCTTCGATACCTGGTCGCTGATCCCGACACTGCTCGCTGAGACGAAGCGGATTTCGTTCTTCACCGATGTGGCGAACCTGCCGCTGCGCCCGCCCGCGGTGATGGCAAAGGCCGCCGCGTCGCTCGACGTCCTGAGTGGGGGGCGCTTTGAGCTCGGCCTCGGGGCCGGGGGCATCCCCGACGTGATCGCTAACTTTGGCGGTCCGCGACGAACGCCGGGCGAGTCCGTCGAGGCGCTCGACGAGGCGATTGACGTGATCAGGCTGCTGTGGTCTGGGGAACGCTCGGTGTCATTCGAGGGCAAGTTCTACCGGCTCGACGACGCGCGCCCGGGACCGCGACCCTTGCACTCGATCTCGATCTGGGTGGGCGCGTTCAAGCCGCGGATGCTCCGCCTCGTGGGTCGAAAGGCCGACGGCTGGCTGCCGTCGCTCGGGGTGCTGAACCGTGAAGAGCTCCGCTCCGGTAACGAGCAGATCGACGCCGCTGCAAACAGCAGCGGCCGTGACTCCGGGTCGATCCGGCGGATCCTCAACCTGCAGGGCCTGATCGGCGAGGGGCGCTCGCCGCGCCGGTCCGAGCTCCCGGTCGGCTTTCTCGCCGGGGAGCCGCTCGCCGGGCCAGTGGCCTGGTGGGGCGAGACGCTCGCCGGGTTTGTCGACGACGGCTTTGACACGATCGTGTTCTGGCCCGTCGATCCATCAGCGCGTCAAGTGGAGCAGTTCGTGGGCGAGGTGATGCCGCAGCTCTCGAATCAGATTTCCGACCGAGGAGAACCGTCCAATGACTGAGGCATTTACTGGTGGCGTGCCCGTCCCGGTCGGGAGCTACGGCGGCTCGCTCGCACATATCCGCACCGACGATCTGCTCGGTCGGACGTTGGTCTGGGCGTCCGAGCGCGTCGTCGCTGACGTGCGCGATCCAGATCGCGCACCCGGTCCGCTCCGAGGTCGGCGTGGGGCTGGCCGGCAGGGTGGAATCGATGCCTCGGTCGGGCTGGCCGTTCATGAAGGGCGAGGCGCCGTTCATGCCGCGCGGCACGCTCTTCATGCTCGACACCATTTGGGCCGGCGAGGGTGGACCTCCGAACCCCAACGTACTCGCGCGTGACGCCTACGCAGACCTGATGCGAACCGAACGTCGCCGATCACTGCGAGTTCTCGCGCGAGGAGATCGACGCGTTCGCGGCGCGCTCGACCAGCACGCGGCCGCCGCGTGTGACTCCGGGCGGCTGGCGGAAGAGCCCATTCGGTCGAGATCTCCGTTACCCGCAGAGAGCCAGCCCGTACGTTCAAGCACGACGAGAGCATCCGCGACGACACGACCGCGGCGCCGTAGCCCGGCGATTACGCCAACAGCTCCCGCACCCTTGGGATGACCTGTTTGCCGTAGAGCTCGACGTTGTTCATCACGGCCTCCTGTGAGAGACCCGGGATTCCGAACTTCAAGTCGAAGCGGCTCGCCTCGAGAATCCGGAGGTTCGCGACGATCTTCCGCGCCACGGTGTCCGGTGATCCGACGTATAGCGCGCCCTGAGCTCCCACGTCGGCCATGAACGATTCCCTGGTCGGCACCCTGAATCCGCGTTCCATGCTGACGCGCCGGATGGCCTCGATCCAGCGCGGCCCGAACTCCTCGACCGCCTGGTCATCGGTCGCGGCGACGTGGCCGGGGGCGTGCACGCCGACTGGTAGTGCCGGCCGCCCGATGCTCCCGAGCGCCTGGCGGAAGAGCGTGGGGAACGGCGCGAAGCGCGCCGGCGGCCCGCCGATGATCGCGAGCATGAGCGAGAACCCATGGCGCGCGGCGCGCAGTACCGATTCTGGGCTGCCGCCGACGCCGATCCACACAGGGAACGGTCGTCCGGCCTCGAGGTGTGGCACGATGTTCTGGTTTTGCAGCGCGGCTCGAGTCTTGCCTTCCCAGGTGACGGGTCCGCCCTTGACCAGCTCGGCGAAGAGGTTGGTCTTCTCTTCAAAGAGCTGCTCGTAGTCGTCGAGGTCATAGCCGAACAGCGGGAACGAATCGACGCTCGAGCCTCGCCCCAGGATGACTTCTGCGCGGCCGCTGGAGATCGCGTTCAGCGTCGAGTAGCGCTGAAACACCCTCACTGGGTCGTCCGAGCTCAACACCGTCACCGCCGACCCGAGATGGATGCGCGTCGTGCGCGCGGCGATCGCGCCGAGCACCACGTCGGCGGCAGGCATCGGGAAGTCGTCGGTGTGGTGCTCCCCGATGCCGAAGAAGTCGACGCCGACCTCGTCAGCGAGGACGCCTTGTTCGACGACGTTGCGAATCGTTTGGGCCTGAGACTCAGGGCGATCGTGCTCGTCGTGGGTGACGTCGCCAAATGTGTCGAGACCGAGGACGAGCGGGAACTCCGCAGGTTCGCGTGCTTCGGCGGACGGTCCTACTGCTTCTGAAGCTGCCCCGGTCACGTCACCGGTTGACGGCATCGATCTCGGTAGTACTCGATCGCGCCGGTGCGTTCGAGGTCGTCGAGCAGGATTGCTTCGACATCGAGCACCAGTTCGATCTCGTTGCTGACGACTACGCCGCCGCCGGGGATCTCGTCCTGCCAGGACACCCCGAAGTCGCGCCGGTTGATCTTGGCCGTCCCCTCGAATCCGATCCGGCGCAGCTCGCCCTTGTTTTCCTCGCCGGCCCAGAACGGCGTCTGCCACTCACCGAGGTACTGGACGTCGAGCGGGACCGTTCGCGTGACCCCGCGGATCGTCAGATCGACGGCCGCCTGGAATGTCGTCGCACCGGTGCGGTCGTTGAACCGACCGCGAAAGGCGATCTTCGGGTGGTTCTCAACGTCGAGAAAGTCGGCGCCGCGCAGGTGCTCGTCGCGGGCCGGCTCGCCAGTCCAGATCCCGGAGGCGTCGATTTCCCCCGCGAAGCTCGCCTCGAGGCAACGATCCCAGTCGAGCTCCAGCCGCCCGTGGATGTCCTTGAACAGCCCGCGCACCCAGGTGACCATCATGTGCCGCGCGCGGAACTCGGCCTCGGTGTGACCGGGCTCGAAGATCCAGGTTGACATCAGGCCGCGCTCATCTGGCCACGGCCTTGAGCAACGTCGCGGCGCCGTAAGCCCCGCGGTGCACCACCCCGTCGATGAACAGGGTGGGGGTGCCCGTGACCTCACGCGACACGAGCCCGCTTTCAGCGAGGGCATGCGGATGGATCTCGGTCAGCGGAAAGTGGCGGAATGCGAAACGGACCCCACCGCCTACATGCCAGGCCACGTCGCCGCGGACGTGGTCGATCGCGTCGTCAAGCGGCTCACTGGTGGTTGCGGCGTGTCCCATCGGCGTGTGAATCATGGCGACGCCGAACGCCCTTGCCCGGCGAACCTCGAGCGATGCGGCGGGTCATACGGATCGAGGGCGAGCGGATCGGATGAGCTTCCGTTCTGTTGCCCACTCGCTCCCGTGGTCCCGGCCACCAAGCGGCTGGCGTACTGGGCGAGGCGGTGGCCTTGGTAGTGCGCCGCGGTGAGCGCCTCCGCGCTGACCGCATCTCCAGCTCCGGCTGGGTACGAGGCGCCATATGGGTTGCCGCCTGCCTCCCCGACGACCGCGTGGGTGTAGCCGGGCGGAACGATCACGCAGCCCCAGTGATAGAAGACGTTGTTGAGCGCCAGCAGCGTCGATTCCTGTCCCCCGTGGGCATGCTGCGAGCTGGTGAACGATGTCGCAACCTTGTTCGCGAGCCGACCCTGCACCCACAGCGGGCCAGTCTGATCGATGAACTCCTTGAGCTGGGCGGCGGGCAGCCCGAACCGCGTCGGCGAGCCGAACGCGAACCCGTTCGCCCACTCGAGATCATCGAGCATGACCTTCAGCACCCGCGACACGGTTCTTTCGTAATGCTCGCGCCACGCATCCTGGCGACGGATCACCTCCTCGGGGGCGAGCTCGGCCACCCGGCGCAGGCGGACCTCGGCTCCGGCGTCCTCGGCGCCCTTGGCGACGGCCTCGGCCATCTCGTAAATGTGACCGGTCGCCGAGTAGTAGACGACCGCGATCTTGGTCATACGTGCGACTCCTCTCGTGGCTCGGCTCGATGCGCTGTCCGAAGCACGCCGAGCCGCCGCCGCTCCGCGACGACCACGGACACTCGGGGGTGCCGATCGCCAATCCGGCTCGCCATGTGACGCGAGAGCGCCGGAAACGTCGGCCAGCTCATCCTGCGGCCGATCCGTTGCTCGAATGGCCGTTTCTGCCCGGTTGGCGAGTTCATCGCGTCAACCGTCGTCGCTATCGCCCGTGATCGCATCAGCCGGTGGACAGTGCGAGTGGGCAGTCGTGTGCGGGTAGCCGGATGACTGGCCACGAGCGGATGCGAACGGGCCACGCCGGCCTCACTCGCGGGATGACACCTACCCCGCCGCTGTCGGTCGGATCGAAACCGAGCGGCGCGCTCCCACGGCTGTGCGGCGCGGTGCATGGCGTGGTTTCGCCGGAGCGCGGTGATCAACTCCGGGCCTGAGCGTGTCGGCGTGCAGACGGGTCCGGGGCCGATCGCGTTGAGGCGCACGCCGCTGGCGCTGTACTCGGCGGCCCAGGCGCGCGTCATCGCCTCGAGTGAGGCCTTGCTCGCGCCGTAGGCCGCGCCGCCGACGAGGCCGCCGGCCGGGCTACTGAGGCTGATGCTGCTGCCGTGGCCCCTCGGCGCCATTCCGGGAGCGATCGCCGCAGGAAGGACGGCTGCGCGTCGTCGTCAGGCTTGACATCCCAGTGGCGCATCTGACAGGGAGAAGCCCTTGCAGCGGGCCCGCTGTGGCGACTGGCCAGTTGTCCTGTCCACTGGCAGATGCGAATGCGGCTTCCAGGGCTGAAACTCGTCCCATGTCCGATGAAAGCAAGACCGCGGCGAACAGCGCGCTCATCCGCGAGTACACGAAGCTGGTCTTCAACGAGCACGACGGAGCGGCCGCGGTCGATTTCATGGCCTCTGACGCGCAGTGGCACGGCGGGACGCTCGGAACGATCACGGGCGCTACAAACATCGCCGGCATGCTGACCGGGTTCTTCGCTGCGCTGCCCAACCTCGTGGCGACCGAGCAAAGCATGGTCGCCGACGAGAGCGGCGTGGC
>JAXDGI010000204.1:0-4675 GCA_034665145.1 Solirubrobacteraceae bacterium | reverse complement strand
TCGCGCTCGCTGAACACAGCGAAGAGTTGACCAGCATCAGCTCGCGAATCCGTGTGTCGTCGGTCATCACCCGGGATGCGGTGGGGGGATATCGCCCGATTCTTGCGGTGCCGGTCTCGGCCGAATTTGTCGAAGTTCGACCAGTTCGAGGCCGAGCGCCTCGATCTGCGCAAGGGCGCCGAACAACGCGGACCGATCCTCCAGCAACCCTGTCAGCACGGTCTCGCTGCCGTTCAGCTGAGACACCATCGAGGGAAACGCCGACAGGGCGGTAGCTCCGAGCCGGCCCCTTATCCGGATTGCGTACAAGCCCGGCGTAGTGTCCACGCGATGATCCTGCACCCCGACCTAGTGAGTCGGCGACGCCGGAATCTGGTGATTGTGCGCGCGCGGGGCTCGCCCTCCTTCGGCGACGCTCACCGGCGCCCGGTAGCAAGGAGCCGCAGCTCGCGTGCGCGTTGAACGGCGGAAGAGCGATCACGCGCACCGAGCTTGGAGTAGATGTTGCGGATGTGCGTGTTGACCGTGTTGATTGAGACGTAGAGCTCCCCCGCGATCTCGGGCCGCGTCAGGTTTGTCGGCAGATAGCGCAGGACACGCAGCTCGCTCGGGCTGAGCTCTTCCGGTTGCGAAAGGCGCTCTCGGTCGGTGCTCGGCGTCGACGCCCCTTGCAGCAGGTCGACGATGTCGGCAAGGAGGGCGCCGTGAGCTGTTTCGTGACGCGGGAGCGCACCCAGCAGTTCCGCGGCTTCGGCCATTGCAAACGGGAACATCAGCCGGTCCGGCTCGGCGGTCGCCAGCGCTGCCTCGGCCGCGGCAGCGGCGGCCTTTCGATCCCCGAGGTGCAAGTGCGCGATACCAGCGAGAAGATGCGTTTCAACGAGCGTGAACGTGGGGACGACCGGCGGCGCGACGCCCAAGACGCCTCCGAGCGCCTCCAGGGCTGTCGTGGGGTCGCCCTCCGCCAGGCAGATCACCGCACGAGCGTTGTAGATGGCACCCATCTGCCCGTCGTAGATGGCACCGATCTGCTCGGGCTCGGCGGAGAATTCGGCGAGCGTTGCGCGCGCTTCATCTCGCATCTCAAGGCGAGCCTGCGTGGCGGCGAGCCATCCCGTGATCCTCGGAGCGAGGGCGTGCACACCCGTGAGCAGCGACTGCGCCCGCGCTGCCGCCGCGAATTCTTCGAGCGCCGATTGATGCTGGGCGCGACCGGCGTGCAGCATGCCCGTCGCCACGTGCAGGAGCACCGCGGCGGCCGGGTCCGCGTGTGGCTCGGCGACTTCCCAGGCGCGACGTAGCCAGCGCTCTCCCTCGTCGAACTCGCCCATCCAGAGCGCCATGCCGGCAACCGCCCCAAGCGCGGGCGCGAGTATCGGCCGATCGGACAAGCCATGACGCTCGGCCAGCGCTACCGCCTCACGGCCACGCTCGCGTGCCGTCACGACCGAGACCGTCTTCGACGGGAAACCTCGATGCGAGCGACACGCGACCTCCAGGTAGGGTCGGCCGATCATCCGGGCAAGTGCCGCCCCCTCGGAGAGGTGACGCTCGGCGTCGGCGAGCCGTCCAGACCACATCTCGACGATCCCGAGATTCAGCAGCGCGACTCCCCGCAGCTCACTACCCGCCGCGATCGGTTCGCTCGATTCGTCTGAGATCGAAGCGTCGAGCAGGTTCACTTGCTCGATTACTTCACTGAACTGACCGCTACGCCGTGCAATCGCCAACCGCAAGGATGCGGCTGCCACCGCGAGGCGGCGGCGGCGAGCCGGGGGAGCGCTCTGGACGTAGGACTCGGCCAGGGCCAGCTGAGCAGCCGCCTCCTCCAACCGTCCCTGATTCAGCTCAGCCGCCGCGTGGGCAAGCGCCAAATCAGGATGATCGGATGATGCGCCCTCAGGAAACGCCTGCAGTACCGCATCGATCGTTCCCGCTTGCCCGTCGAGCACCCACCTGAACGAGTGGTCTGCGACCAGCCGTGCCGCATCAGGCCAGTCGCCGGCCGCCAGCGTGTGTCGCACCGCCTCTACGACCTCCCCGCGGTCAGCAAACCACTGTGCCGCCCGGCGGTGAAGGTCACGGACCTCATCGGCCGACGTTCGGCGGAGCTCGAGACGCAGGAAATCCGCCAGCAGCTGGTGGTAGCGAAACCAGGTGCGCCGAGCGTCGAGCGACACGACGAACGCGTTGGCTTCCTCCAGTTCCAGCAGCATCTGCTCCGAGCCCGAGCGGCCTGCCAGCACGTCGGCGAGTTCACCGTTCACCCGGTCAACGAGCGAGGTTCGCAACAGCATGCTCTGAACCTCGCTGGGTTGGCGTTCGAGCATCTCGGCCATCAGGTACTCCCCGATTGCCCGATCGGTGCCTGAGAACTCAGCCACGAAACTCTCGGGATTCGGGTGACCGCTTAGAGAGATCGCCGCCAAGCGCAGGCCAGCCGCCCAACCTTCCGTACGCTGGTACAGCGCGGCCGCCCCGGCGTCGGACAAACTGACCCCGGACGCAGAAAGAAGTTCGCGCGTCTCGCGCTCAGTGAACCGAAGATCGCCGGCTCGGATCTCGGCGACCTCGTCGGCAAGCCTGAGCTGGTGCAGCCTGAACGGCGGATCCCGGCGAGACGACAGCACCACGCGCGCAGAGCTCGGAAGAATCGCGAGCACATGGTCGAGCTGCGCGAGGGCCTCGGCTGACCTCAGCTCGTGGAGATCGTCGATGATCAACACGACGGGCTCGACTCGCTCGTTGAGCTCCGAAAGGACTCGGTCGATCACCTGGTCGCCCTCGAGCGCAGCCGCCGCGGCACGTTGCGTCTGAGGATCGATCGAGCGCGCCGGGCCGCGGATCGCGTCTAGGACGGCGCCCCAGAATCTCTGCGCATCCTGTTGGTCGCGGTCGACGACCACGAACGCAACGCGACGAACGTTGGTCGCGCGGTCCGCCCATGCACGCAACAGTGAGGTCTTCCCGCTTCCCGGCGGTGCCGAGATGACCGTCACCCGTTTGGTAACCGCGCGATCCAGGGTCTGGAGGAGGTCTTCGCGGTCGAGCAGGCCCCGGGCGACTGAAGCGTCTCTCGAGCTCAGCGCCTCGAGGTGCCGTTCGCGCTGCGTCGCCGCCAAGCTGGTCATCCTGTGCCCATGGCCGAGTCCTTCGATCAGGTTAGTCGGACGGCCATAGCTGGTTTGCCGCACGGAGCCAGATGGCGTTCCGGAGCTTGACGTCAGGTCACGCACACAGCCCGAAGACCGGCTGTCGTAGTCCGGAGAACTGATCACCGGGATCTGGCGATGCCGCATCCAACCCGCTCGGTCCTGCTCCTCGAGGCAGGCACGGCCTACGGCGCCGATGGCTATCCCGATGACCTTCGCGACGCCGCGGACGTGCCGGCCAACCCGAGCACGAGTGGGGCTTCACGGCCGCGGTGGAGCTGCCTCTCCCCGCAGCTCGATACCGCGCGCTGCAAGGCGCTCGGCGGCGGTCAGATCTTGCTAAGACGCGAATCATCGGAATCCGGTGATGACCACTCGCCTGACCGTCAGGGATTCTCGAGCCGTCCGCCCCAAGCAAAAGGAAGCCGATACCGAATGACTAGCCAAGCGGTTCGCGACCCGTTCGCAGACCATCTCATCACTCCGCAAAACTCGGCATTTCTCCTGATCGACTGGCAGCCCACGCAAATCTCGACGGTCCGGTCGATGAACCAAGACCTGCTGCTCAGAAACGCCGTCTCCACCGTGAGGACCGTGAAGGCCTACGGCGTGCCGGTCGTCCACTCGACCGTGAACGTTGCTTCCGGACAACAGCAGCCGACGGTGCCCGAGCTCGCGGAGCTGGTGCAGGACGACGACCCGCTCGATCGCACGACGATGAACTCGTGGGAAGACGTCCAGTTCGTCGATGCTGTTCGGGCGACCGGCCGGCGGAAACTCATCCTCTGCGCCTTGTGGACCGAGATCTGTATGGCGTTCGCGGCCCTCGATGCCCTTCGGGAGGGATACGAGGTGTATCCCGTGGTCGACGCAATCGGCGGCACCTCGCTGGAGGCTCACCGCGCCGGGCTCCAGAGAACCGTCCGGGCCGGAGCGCAGCCGATCAGCTGGGTGTCCCTTGCGGGCGAGCTGCAGCGCGATTGGGCTCGTCTGGAAACGGTTCCGGCGCTCGTCGAGATCGTCCTGACGGACCGCCTGTTGAAGGAGTCAACCGAGGTCGAGGCCCCGGTGTGAACCTCACCGTCTTCACCACCACGTCATTCCCGGCTTCCATTGGGAGGCCTCGAACGAGAACGGGAATGCCGCAGGAGGCATCACTCCCCCGCCCTGTAGTCTCGATGCAGCGATCGCGTACCCTCACCGGATAGTCGCGCAGTTGCCGTGATCAGCCGGCACCATTTCGGGGAGTGAGTGATGCCTGATTCGGCTGTCCACGTCGAGGGTGTGGTCAAGCGCTTTCGCACGACTACAGCGCTTGCTGGGGTCGACCTGGAGGTCGAGGAGGCCACCGTCTTTGGGCTGTTGGGACCAAACGGCGCGGGGAAGACGACCCTCATCCGGGTGCTGGCCACGCTGCTCGCTCCGGACGCCGGACGGGCCGAGGTGTTTGGCCGCGATGTCGTTCACGACGCCGCGGGGGTACGGGAGCTGTTGGGGCTGACCGGCCAGTTCGCGGCGGTCGA
>JAXDGI010000203.1:0-18521 GCA_034665145.1 Solirubrobacteraceae bacterium | reverse complement strand
CACCGAGCGAGGGTCTTGGTTGTGGGCCAAGGCGTGCAGCTGGCGTCCACCAGCCCGGCCCAAGATGGCGATGAGCTGCTCCTCTTCGAGCCGGGCCACCTGCCGTACGGTCCTGATGCCCTGGGCGTGGAGGCGTTGCGCGGTGACCCGACCCACACCCCACAGCCGCTCCACCGGCAGCGGATGCAGGAAGGCGAGCTCTGCGCCCGGGGGGATGACGAGCAGCCCGTCGGGCTTGGCCACGGCGCTGGCCACCTTGGCCAGAAACTTGGTCACCGCCAGGCCGACGGTGATGGCCAGGCCGACCTCCTCCCGCACCTCACGCCGCAGCCGGACCGCGATCTCTCGCGGGTTGCCCGAGATGTGCTCGAGTCCGCGGACATCGAGGAAGGCCTCGTCGATCGAGAGCGCCTCGACCAGGGGCGAGGTGCGATCGAAGATGGCGAACACCGCCTGGCTGGCCTCGGTGTAGGCCGACATGCGCGGAGGGACGAACGTCGCCCCGGGACATAGCGCCCGCGCGCGCGCGGCCCCCATTGCGGTCCGGATTCCGCACGCCTTGGCTTCATAGCTGGCCGCCAGCACGACCCCCATGCCGACGATGACCGGACGTCCGCGCAAGCGCGGTTCGTCACGCTGTTCGACAGAGGCATAGAACGAATCGAGGTCAGCGTGGAGGATCGTGGGCCAGGAACTGAGCACGAACGTATGTTCGTACATGGAGCGGACGGAACCCTCTTGAGAGCCGACCCGTGGCGCGGCGCCCGGCCTAGGGCGCGCCGACCTGCGTGAGGGCCCACGCCCCGCGCTCGGCCCCGATTTGCGCGGCCCGCTGAACGGGCAGGCGCTGGGCAAGCCCAAATGTGAATCCGGCCGCGAACGAGTCGCCGCAGCCGTAATCGTCGCGGGGCGCGCCGGGCAGGTCGACGGCTGTCCAGCGCCCGCGGGAGTCACCCCACCAGCACCCGCCGGAGCCGCCCTCGGTGGCCACCATCAGCTGGGCGCGGGGTTCGAGCCGTTGCGCCCAGCTGACCTCATCGTCATCTCGGGCGCTGTACACGAGTGCATCCACGGTCACGTGGCCCTCGACCAGGGCCTCGCGGGCCCGGGGGGTGGTGACCATCGTTCTGGCTCGACGGGCCATCACCGCCGCCCGGGTGTCACCCGCCGTGAAGTAGACGCCGTCGGCGCGCTCGAGCCGATCCCACGCGAGGTCGTCGTCACCGTGAGGCTGGATGCGCTCGCCGATCGTGACGATGGTTCGCTCGCCGTGGGCCTCGAGCAGGGTGATGACACGCCGGGTTGGCTTGTCGCGCCACGCCGCCTGGACATGCACGCCCCGCTCGGTGAGCTCGGCGGCCGCCGCCTCGCCGTTGGCGTCGCGACCCAGCGCGCAGAACAGATCGACGTCGGCGCCCAGCTCGGCCAGGACGGCTGCCGCCACCACCGCGCCGCCCCCAGCGTGCGTGAACGCCCGCTCGGCGGCGGTGACCGTCCCGCGCTCGGGGAACGCGTCGACGCACACGAAGTCGACCCACTCGACATGCCCGACGACCGCGACTCTGGTCACGCCCGCCAGGGTATCCGGGCCGCGCCGGGCCGGGTCGCGGCGCGTCAGCGCTGGGCCGCAGCGGCGCGATACTCAGCACCTTAGGCGGCACGGCGCGCGGCCGGAACCTGGCGAAGGCCGGCCGGGAGCAGCGGGATGAGGCCGTGGCGGATGTATACGGCTCCGGCATTGACCAGCGCCCGGCGCACCGGAGCGGGCGCCAGGGAACCGAACCCGTACTCACGCCGGATACGTTCGGGTAAGAGCGCGATGGTGATGAAGTTGGCCGTCTCGACCAGCGGGCGCGCCAGGTTGGGCACCGGCGGCTCGAGCACGATCTCGCGGGCGCGCCGTCGGGCCCAGTCCCCAACGCACAGCTGATCGCCGGACAGCATCGCCTCTCCGTAGTCTTCGAGCGCGGACAGTGTCGCCGGCATCTCGGAGGAGCGCAGGCCGAAGAGGCGACCGAGTACCCGGTAGTCGGCCCACAGCTGCTCGTGCTCGTCCGGGCTGAGCCGTCCCACGTAGACCCGGTACAGCAGAGCCGAGGAGTCGACCAGCGTATACAGGATCCACATGAGCAGCGCGGGGTCGTCGGCGCGATAGGCCGTCCCGGCCGGGTAACGGCCGACTGCGGCGGGGAGCCGCCCCCGGACGGTGCGGTGCATGGCCCGCACCCGTCGCGCGACACGATCGGCATCGGCCCGGCTCCCGAAGGTGATGACGCTGAGGACCTCGGCCGTCCGAGCCAGGCGGACGTAGGGATCCTCGAGCGCCTCGGAGTGCGCGAGCAGGCCCGAAACGGCCAGCGGGTGGGCAGCCTGCATGAGCAGCGCACGCGGGCCGGCCAGAGCCACCGCGCGCTCGCGCTGCACGCGGCGGATCATGGAGTAGTTGTCGAAGTAGCCCGGGTCGTCGGCCATACGTCCTGTAGAGATTACCTATACAGACCGTGGGCAGCGGAGCCAGGGGTCCGCGCGCGGCTAGGTGCTCGGAGCGCCGCCCCCAGCCGAGGCCGGTGCGCCGCCGGCGCCGGCACCGCCACCGCCCTGCGGGCGCAGGAGGCTCAGGCAGGACTTGCTGGCGGCGCGGAACTTGGGGTCAGAGGCGATCTTGGCCGGGAAGATTGCGCCGTGGCCGGAGAAATTCGGCTGCGGAAGCTTGTACCCGTGCTGCCCCACGCAGGTCACGAAGCTCTGGATGGCCGCCCGCTGAGGAGCGCCGCCCGGGCGCCGGGTCGGAAAGCCGCCGCCGCAGGCCTTCACAGCGGCCTGGAACTTGGGATTGGACGCAAACCCGGGACGATTGGCACCGGACCCCGGGGCGCCGCCGCCTCCACCGCCGAAGAAGCCGGGTCCGCCGCCTCCGTAGCCCCCCGGCGCCCGCTGGCCGCCGCCGGGACGGGCGGGAAGGGTGACGCCGTGTGCCTTCAGGCAGGCGACGAGTTTGGTGCGGTTGGCCGATCCGCCCCCCGCTCCGCTGCTTGCCGTGCCCGAGGCCGAGGAGGCGGCGGCCCCGCTCGAGGTGGTTGAGCTGCTGCCGCACGCGGTGAGTACGGCGGCCAATGCGGCCGCCGCCAGCAGACAGAGAGATATGCGTTTCATGTCGATCGATCCTTTCGAGGGCGCCGGGTCAACCACCGGCGGAGAAGAGCGAGCCGAGACCGCCGCCGCCACCCGAGGCGCCGCTCGAGCCCGAGCCGGATGCCCGGGTCGCAGCGCCCGAGTCTGAGACGGTGGCGGCGACGAGCGTGCCGGAGGAGTTGGCTGCCCCCCGGATGATCACGGTGTCGCCCGGATGCAGGGAGGAGCGTGAGACGCCGAGGCTCTTGGTGATCTTGGTGGCCGAGGACAGCCTGACCTTGACCGTGTTACCGCTGCTGTCGGTCACGTAGACGGCCTTGCCGCGAACGCTGGCGATGGTTCCAAAGGAACCGCCGCCTCCGGGGCCCGCAGCGGCCCCCGGTCCGGGCGTAAAGCCGCCGGAGCGGGCCGCTGATCCGGCCGCGGCTCCGGCCGGGGCTCCGGCCGTCGCCCCGCCCCCAGCGCCGGCCGTCGCGCCCGCGCCAGGTCCGGCTCCCGGAGCTCGGAACCGACCGGCCAGCGCGCTTGGACCAGCGCCGGCAGCGGTGCTCGACATGGCCAGCTGTCCCTTCTCGATGCGGACGCCACCGTAGAACCCGGCCGCGCAGGCCGCCGCGGCCGTGAGGATCAGGCTCCAGCGGTTCAGGTAGCCGCGCCGGGGTCGGGCCGGCAGACGCCCATCGTCGGGGGCGGACCCGACCGGCGGGCCGGCCTGGCGGGAACGCAAGGTGGTGGTGTTCATGGTGCCAACACGGCTCCTTGGTCGGGTGTAGGGCGGACGGGGGCTCATTCGAACCGCAGCGCCTCGATCGGCCGCAGGGCGGCGGCCCGCCCGGCGGGATAGGTGCCAAAGAACAGCCCGGTGATGACGGCGGCGCCGAACGCGAGCAGCACCGAGTAGGGGGCGATCACCGGCTGTACCCCGGCGATCCGGAACTGGCTGCCGATGGCGCCCGCGCCAACGCCGGCGACCCCGCCGAACAGGGAAACGAGGACCGCTTCAACCAGGAACTGGAAGAGGATGTCCGAGCGGCGGGCACCGACCGCCTTGCGGATCCCGATCTCCCGGGTCCGCTCGGTGACCGACACGAGCATGATGTTCATGACTCCGATCCCGCCAACCAGCAGGGAGATCGCCGCCACCTCGCCGAGCAGAGTCGTGAACACGCCACTCGTCGAGGTCGAGGCCTCGAGGATCGATCCCTGGTTGATGACCGTGAAGCTGCTGGTGCTCGCGGCCGCGGTGCTCGGATGGCGCTGATCGAGGATGTCGGTGACCTCGGTCTGGGCCGCATTGAGCTGGGGCCCCGAGCGAGCCTGGACCGTGATCGAATTGATCCGGCCGTAGCCGGTCAGGGCGTCCTGGACCGCGGTGAGCGGGGCAAAGCCGACGTCGTCCTGGTTGCTGGCTCCATTGGCGCCCTTGCTGGCTGTCACGCCGATGACCTGAAAATTCGTGCCGTTGACCGCGACGGTGGCGCCGACCGGGCTCTGACCGGAGAACAGGTTGCTGACCACCGTCGGGCCGACGACCAGGACGCGATCGTGTCCACGCTCCTGCGCGGTGGTAAACCAGCTGCCGGCGGCGAGCTGGTAGTCGCGGGCCGTGCGATAGCTCGGCGTGGTGCCGACAAACGTCGAGGGCGAGTAGGCGGAAGTGCCGTAGGCGAGGGTGACGCCGTTGGCGTTGACCACCGGTGATGCGCTGGCCACATCGGGCGCCGTGAAACGGTTCTGCAGTGCGTTGGCATCCGCCGGGGTCAGCGTGGCCGCTGCGCTGAGGCCACCGCCCCGCAGACCGCCCAGGACCGGGGTGGGCGTCACGAGCAGGACGTTTGCGCCCAGGGCCTGAATCTGACTTTCCACCGCCGTCGATGAGCCCGTTCCCACCGCCACGAGCACGATCACCGAGCCGACGCCGATCGTCAGTCCGACCACGGTCAGTCCGGAGCGCAGCTTGTTGGCGCTCAGCCCGGCGAGGGCGACGCGCACCGTCTCGATCACGGAGCCGGCTCCATGTCGATCCGGTCCTCGTCGGAGACCAGCTCCCCGTCGCTGAGGCGGATCACGCGGTCGGCGTATCCGGCGACCTCGGACTCGTGCGTGATGAGGACGATCGTCCGGCCCTCGTCACTGAGGCGCTCAAACATCGCCATCACCTCCTGGGTGGAGACGGAGTCCAGGTTCCCGGTGGGCTCGTCGGCGAGGATCATGGCCGGGTTGGTGACCAGGGCCCGCGCCAGGGCCACCCGCTGCTGCTGGCCACCCGAGAGCTCGGAGGGCAGGTGATGCACCCGGTCGGCCAGCCCGACCTGCGCCAGCGCGGCCAGGGCACGCTGGCGCCGCTGCGCACGGCTGAGCCCGGCATAGGAGAGCGGCAGCTCGACGTTGGCCAACGCGCGTGTGCGCGGGATCAGGTTGAAGCTCTGAAACACGAAGCCGATCTCGCGATTGCGCAGATCGGCCAGGTCGTCCTCGTCGACCTCCCGGACGTCGAGGCCGCCCAGCCGATATGTACCGGTGGTGGGGATGTCCAGGCAGCCGAGGATGTTCATCAGCGTGCTCTTGCCGCTGCCCGAACTGCCCATGATCGCCACGTACTCGCCGCGCTGGACCTCCAGCGTGATCCCGCGCAGGGCGTGCACCGAGATCTCGCCCACAACGTAGGTCTTGTGGACGTCATCGAGATCGATGACCGGAGGCTCGTTGCTCATCCGCCACCGCCGGGCGGGCGGCCCCCGCCAAAGCCCCCGCCACCGCCGAAGCCTCCGCCGCCAAAGCCCCCGCCGCCGCCGAAGCCCCCGCCGCCGAAGCCGGTGCGACCGCCCAGCGTGCCGCTCCCGCTCCCGGATCCCGGGGTCGGGCTCGCACCGAGCGGCGGCAGCGTTGTCGTGACGACGACCTGTTGACCGGCTCTGACCCCGCTGACGATCTGGGTGCGTGAATCCCCCCGGAGGCCGACCACCACCGGCGTCGCGACCGTCTGCCCGTTGCGGCGCAAGTTCACGCTGCTGACGGAGCCCGTGCCGCTGACGGCGCTGTTGGGGAGTGACACGCCCGTGACTTGATGCACGATGATCGAGGCCGCGGCGCTCATGCCCGCCTTCACCTGCGGGCTGCTCTGGTCGAGATCGAGGACGGCGTTGTAGCTGACGACCCCGCTGCTCGTCGTGGCGAGGGTGGAGATCGACCCGACGTGAGCGGCCAGTTGTACTCCGGTCAACGCGTCGAGGGTGACGGTCGCCGATTGACCGACGTGGACCTTGCTGATGTCCGCCTCGCTGAGGGCGACCGTCATCGTCATGTGGCCTGTGTCGACGATCTCGGCGAAACCCGAGCCGCTCGAGCTCGAGCTCGAATTCGTGGAGCTGGCCGACCCGCCCAGGCTGCCCGATGAGCTCGATCCGCCGCTGCTCGCCGCCCCTGACGAGCTGGCGCTGCCGGAAGCACTCGAACCCGAGCTACTCGACGAGGACCCGGCCCCGCCCGTCACGGGATCGCCCGGGCTAAGACTCTCCAGCGAGACGATGGTTCCCGCGCTCGGAGACACCAGCCGTGTCTCAGCCAGAGTGGTCTGGGCGTTGCGCAAGCTCGCCTCAGCCCCATCGACAGCCGCCTGAGCGGAGGCGATGGCCGCCGGCGACGGCGTACTCGTGGTCGTCGTCTGGCTGGTCGTCGAACGTGTGGACGAGCCCGACTTCGCAGTTCCCGTGCTCGCCCCGGGGCTCGTTGTCGTGGGCGGCCGGGCTGGCGTGGTGGTGCGGGTGGGGGTGGTCGGGGCCGGACTCGATGTCGGCCGCTGGGGGCTCGTGGTGGTCGGCCTGGTGGGGGTCGGCGTGGGCGTGGTGGGCGTTGTGCGGGTGGCCGTCGAGGTCGAGCTCGTCTGACTGGCCAGACCGATGCGGGCCGAGACGAACTGCGTCGTGGCCGAGACGCTGGTGCTGGCGCTGGCCGCCGACCCACTGGCTCCTGATCCCGGCGAGCTCGAACCGCTCGAGGTGGAGGTCCCGGTCTCCGCCGAGGCCAGTTGGTCCTTGGCGGCGGTCAGGCTCTGCTGCGCCTGGTCGACAGCCAGCTGCGCGGCGGTGGGGTCCAGCGTGGCCAGCAGCTGGCCGGAGCGGACATGCTCGCCGACGTGGACCGAGACGCCCGACAGAGTCCCGCTGGTGCGGAAGTTCGCTGTCACATCGACACCGGGAGCAAGGTTTCCGGTCCCGCTGACCGTCGACTGGACCACGCCTCGCTCGGCCGTCAGCACCTGCGTAGAGGTCCGCGTGCTGCTCGTCGGCGGTCCGACCTCGAGTGCGCCCGCCACCAGCAAAGCGACGCCGACCGCGGCCAGGGCAAGCAGGGGCCAGCTACCGCGACGACGGGCGCTCAGAGGCACGCGACAGCCAGGATGGGCCGGAGACGTGGCATCGGCGGCTGACTGTCGGGGATGGATGTGAAAGCGTCTGAAGAGGACGCTGAGAGTCGCCTGAGAGTGTGCGCACGGCCCCATTGCCTGGGGCCGGCCGGCCGGGGCTGGCCGAGACCTCACCGTCCGAAAATTGTCGCGTGCGGACCTGAGAGCGCGCTCGGGGCGGGGCAAGAAAACGCTGAGAGCGGCGTCCAAGTTGCGAGCAGATGGATTGACGCAGGCCCAATCGGGTATGACTTGAGCAATGTCACTCACCACCTCCCGGTCGGAACCGCTCCCCGCCAGTCGCAGCCGGGTGCTGACCCGCCACGAGGTCGAGCTTCTCTTTGACCGGTGGCAGAAGGACGGCGACCGGAGCGCCCGAGACGAGCTCGTGGAACGGTTTTTGCCCCTGGCGCGCAAGCTGGCTCGCCGTTACAGCGGCGCTCGCGAGCCCTTCGAAGACCTGCTGCAGGTGGCCAGCCTCGGTCTGGTCAAGGCTGTCGACCGGTTTGACTCAAGCCGCGGCACGGCATTCTCGTCGTTCGCGGTGCCCACCATCCTGGGTGAGCTCAAGCGTTACTTTCGCGATCTGGGCTGGGCGGTGCATGTTCCCCGGGGTGCCCAGGAGCGCGCGGTGAAGGTCGAGGAGGCCCAGCAGCAGCTCAGTGTCCGGACCGGTCACGTCCCGACGGTGACCGAGCTGGCGGAGTACCTCGAGTTCAGCATCGAGGAGGTGCTCGAAGCGCTGGAGACCTCCCGCGCCCACCACGCCTCCTCGCTCGACGCCCCCTATGACGACGGGGACGGGGAGGGCGGGACCGTTATCGACGCCTTCGGTGCCGATGATCCCGATCTGCGTCTGGCTGACGACCGGGTCACGGTCGGTCAGGCGGCCCGTCAGCTTTCCGGGCGGGAGCGCGAGGTCCTCGGACTGCGCTTCGTCCACGATCTCACCCAGACCCAGATCGCCGATCGCGTCGGTGTTTCCCAGATGCAGGTTTCGCGCATCCTGCGCCGGTCGATCGCGCAGCTGTCCGAGCTCGCCGAGCTCGAATCATCCCCGCGCCGGCGCTGAGCGCCGCCATGCGTCGAATCGGTGGGGCGCGGCGCCGGGTACCACGTGGAAGTCGGTGTGAGCACTGAAGCGCCCACCGTCCGCCTCGACCTCACCAGCCGACCGCAGACGCTGACCATCGTCCGAGGCATGCTCGGCGGCGTGGCCGAGTTGCTGGCCATCGACCCGGAGCTGCTTGACGACCTCAAGACGGCCATCAGCGAGGCCTGCAACAACGTCGTTCTGCACGCGTACGGCGGCGCTGCGGGGCCGATGTCGGTCAGCCTGTTCATCGACGAGGAGCGGGTTCGCGTGGCTGTCGAGGATCGTGGCGCCGGCTTGGTCGTGGCCGAGCCCGCCGAGGGCATCGGGCTCTCGGTCATTCGTGCCCTGTCGGAGTCGGTCACGCTCGAGTCACGACCGGGTGAGGGTACGCGTGTGGAGATGGAGTTTTCGGCCCGCCGCGACGCCCAACCGCTCCTGCGCGCGCCGGGCCGCGCGGTATCCGAGCCGGATTGGGAACGGGTCGGGGACGACGAGATCGTGGTGTCCCTCTCGCCGGTATCGCTGCTGCCGGGGGTGCTCGGACGCCTGGCGCGGACGCTGGCCGCCACGGCTCACTTCTCGCTTGACCGCTTCTCCGACGTCTACCTCGTCACCGACACACTGGCCGCGCACGCCTCCCGGGCGGTCATCGGCTCCCGGGTACATGCCCGCCTGGCCGCCGCCGAGCGTCGCCTCGAGCTGACAGTGGGGCCGTTCCGAACCGGCGCCAGTCAACCGCTGCGGGGCGCGGCCGGTGAGGCAGTGCCCTCGCCCCTGGCTCTCCTCAGTGACGAGGTGCGGATCGAAGCTGACGGCGAGGGCGAGCTGGTGCACGTGCTCGTCGTCGACCACCGGCGCTAACTCTCCCAAAAAGCCCTTGCCGTGAGGCGAGGCGCTCCCTGCTGACTTCATCGGCCCCGACACGGGCCGGCGCCCTCAGACGCCGCCGAGTATCTCCTCGGGGGTATTGACGAGCTGCAGTCGCTCGGACACTCCGGTCAGGTCCAGCAGCCGCTGGACCTGCTGGGAGCCACGGACCAGGGTCAGCCGACGACCCTCATCGGTCAGCCGCTGGTGAGCCTTGACGATGACGCTCAGGCCCGTGGAGTCCATGAACTCGAGTTCGCGCAGGTCGATCACGAGCTGCTCGCTGCCCGTATCCCAGATGCGCCGCAGCTGATCCTCGAGCTCGGGGCTCGTGGCCAGATCGAGTTCCCCGCGCACGACGACGACCGCCGCCCGGCCCTCGGTACGCACCTCTACCCGGAAATCGCTCTGCACGGTGGGGCGAGCCTACTGATAAGCGCGCATGCTTGTCGCCTTTGTGAGCCGAAACACAGTTTGGAACTCGATCGACCTGGAAACGGTAGGAAGCGAGAGCGAAGGGGCCACGGCATGGTCGTGAATGTGCAGTCAACACCGTCAGAACAGACCGAGGAGGGCCTGGTCCATCAGGCCCTCCTCTACCGAAACCCCGAGCATCTCGGCGATGTCGTGGGCCGTTTTGCCACCGACGCGGCCCGGACGGGAGAGCCGCTGCTCGTCGTCCTGCCCGCGGCCACGCACGACCTGATCCGCAATGCGCTGGCTCCGGCCGGGGCCGAACTGCATTTTGAGGACATGTCCGAGCGCGGACGTAATCCCAGCTGCCTGCTGGACCTGTTCGAGGATTGGATCAGCGAGCACGATGGTCCGGTGCGGGTGATTGGTGAGCCCATCTGGCCCGGGCGCTCGCACGCGGAAGTCGTCGAGGTGCTGCGTCACGAGGCCGCGATCAACCACGCCCTGGCCTCCGCCGACGTATCGATCCTCTGCCCCTACGACGCCGGCCACCTGGACGCCAAGGTCCTCGAAGGGGCGGAGCTGACCCATCCGCGCCTGGTCACCAACGGGACGAGCGAGGCCAGCCAGCGGTATGAAGATCCACTCGAGCTGCTGGCGGGTGATCGCTGGCCTCAGGAGCCACGTCGAGAGCCGATCTCGCAGCTCGATTTCGCCGGGGACCTCCACGCCCTACGCAACGCGGTGGCCACCGATCCGGTGGCCGAGAACCTAGGCCGCGAGCGGCGGGCGGATCTTGTCTTCGTGATCAACGAGGCGGCGACCAACGCGATCAAGCATGGTGACGGGCGTTGCACGGCCCGGTTGTGGCAGGACGGCGAGACGGTCGTCTCCGAGGTGGCGACCGCCGCGCCGCTGGCCGACGCCCTGGTCGGACGCCGGCGCCCGGAGCACAGCGCCCAGAGCGGGCGGGGGCTGTGGCTGATCAATCAAGTGTGCGACCTGGTCGAGTTGCGCTCGGGAGAGCACGGGACCACGGTCCGCATGCATCTGCGCGCGGGGGCGGCCTGAGCCACGCGACAGACGCCGTCCGCAGCGCCTCCGAGCGGCGGCACGTTTGTCAGCTGAGGCCGTGGGTAAACAGCAGCCGTGACTGATCTGGCCTTCCTGGGCACCGGCACGATGGGCCTGCCGATGGCCCGCCACGTGATCCATGCTGGAGGCGCATCGCTTCGCGTCTGGAACCGGTCGGAGCAGCGCGCGCAGCCCCTGGCCGACGAGGGCGCAAAGGTGTGCACCGAGGTCGTGCAGGCCGCCGAGGGGGCCGAGTTGCTGATCACAATGCTCTCCGACGGCGATGCCGTGCTCGATGTGGCTGCGCGGGCGCTGCCCGTCCTCGCCGACAACGCGATCTGGATCCAGATGAGCACGATCGGCATCGACGCCACGGGACGCTGTGCCGAACTGGCCGACCAGGCGGGCGTGCGCCTCGTCGACGCGCCGGTACTGGGTACGCGCGATCCGGCCGAGCAGGGGAAGCTCATCGTCCTTGCCTCCGGGCCCGAGGAGGTGCGAGAGACGGTGACGCCGGTGTTCGATGCCGTGGGGAGCCGCACTCTGTGGGTCGGCGAGGCCGGAGCGGGCTCGCGCCTCAAGGTGGTCGCCAACGGCTGGGTCGTCGGTGTGGTCGGCGTCCTCGCCGAGGTGATCACGTTGGCCGAGGGCCTCGACCTCGATCCCCAACTGTTCTTCGATGCGATCGAGGGCGGGCCGCTCGATCTGCCCTACGCCCAGGTGAAGGGAAAGCCGATGATGAGCCGGAGCTTCACCGACGCCTCATTCCGGCTGGCTCTGGCCCGCAAGGACGGCGATCTCCTCCTGGCTGCGGCGGAGCAGGCCGGCCTTCAGTTGCCGATCATGGGCGCTATCGTCGCTCGCATGCGCAGCGTTGAAGCCGATGGCCACGGCGACGAGGACATGGCCGCCACCTACTGGGCGAGCGCGCCGAACAACAGCGGCGCATGACTGAGTCTGACTTCGAACGATCGCAGGAGGACGCGGCGGCTGCGGAGGCCCGCGGCATCGGTGGTCGGCCGAGTTCCGAGGAGCCGAGTATCGACGCCGACGAGGTCGATCCCGCCCAGGCGCCGCTGATCGAGGCCGGCGAGGGTGAGTCAGAGGGGTTTGAGCTTGCCGAGGAGGAGCTCATCGAGCACGCCAGCCACGGTGACGAGCACTCCCCGTGGCGGATCCATGAGGATGCCTCCTATGCGGAGGAGGATCCGCGCCAGAACGACGGCGCACAGGCCGATGAGGAGCACACCACCGAAGGGCCCGACGAGGACCGCTAGCCAGGCGCTAGGCGCAGAGGTCGCGCAGGCGCTGCAGTGAGCGCCGCAGCAGGCGGGAGACCTGCATCTGCGAGATGCCCACGCGCGCGGCGATCTCCGTCTGGGTGAGATCCTCGCCGAAGCGGAGAAAGAGGATCTGGCGCTCGCGTTCAGGGAGATCCTGGGCAGCGGCGAAGATCGTGGCCTGGTCATCGACGAGTCCGAGCCGATCATCCTCGTCTCCCAGCGCCTCGAGACGGCTCACGGCACCGCCATCGTCGCTGGGGCGCGGCGCGTCGAGAGACACGGTGTCGTAGGCCTCGCCGACCTGGAGCCCGTCGAGGACCTCCTCGGTACTGCACTCGAGGTACTCGCCCAGCTCGACAACGGTCGGCGCGCGGCCGAGACGCCCTCCGATCTCGCGCCGGGCGTCGGCGATCTTGCGGGCGCGCTCCTGGGCGCTGCGATCGACGTGCAAAGCCCAGGCGGTGTCGCGGAAATACCGCTTTAGTTCGCCGACGATAGTCGGCACCGCGAAGGATGTGAAGGCGAACCCGCGGTTGGGGTCAAAGCGTTCCACCGCTTTGACCAGACCGAGGCTGGCTACCTGGACCAGGTCGTCGTAGGGCTCGTTGGACGCAGCGTAGCGACGCGCGAGCTTACGCGCCAACGGAAGGAAGCGCTTGATCAGCTCATCACGGGCACGACGATCACGCGCTTGCTGCCACCGCTTGAACAGCACGGCAGAGCCGACTGGACCTGCCAATGGCTCGGTGCCAGATGTCACCGCCATCGCGGACCTCCTCAATTCGCAGACGCCCTCCGTTCTATCACAGGCGGTCTGGCCCCCAACCGGGGTTGGGAGAATTTGTCCGAGTTTCAGGCGGCCTGGCGTCGGGCGAAACGCTCGACCGCCGGAGAACCGCGGTCGTCGTAAAGCAGGTCGAGGACGGCCTTCTCGACGCGCAGGCGGCGACGGTCATCGGGACCCTCGAGCTCGCCCAGGCGGTCGACCTCGCCACCGATCGTCCACCCCGATAGATACCGGTCGAACACACGCGGGTCGATGTACGAGCGCCGGGCGACGGCGGGGGTGTTGCCCAGCACCTCCGAGACGCCACGGACGGCACCGTTGATGGCGCGTTTGCGTGCCGCGGCGCTCTTGGCCTCCCGGCCGTCCGCGGCCAGTGAGACCGCCGCCAGCACGGTGGCGTTCCAGGTCCGGAAATCCTTGGCGGTCACCTCGTCGCCCATGTGCGCCTTGAGGTACTCGTTGATCTGCTCGGAGCGGACGTTGTGCCAGCGCCGCCCCTTCCGATAGGCGAGGAGCTGCGCGCCACCCGACCGTCGGCGCTTGAGTGCCGCCACCACTTCGCCCGTCAGCGGGTCCTGAACGGCCTGTACCCGGTGCACGCCGCTCTTGCCCAGATAGTCGAACACCACCTCGCCCTCGGCGATGGTGACGTTGCTCTTCTGGACGGTGGCCAGCCCGACACCGCCATCCTCATCGGCGTACTCCTCGCTGCCGATGCGGAACATCCCGACATCGAGCAGACGGATCGCGCAGGCCAGCACCCGCTGCTCGTCGAGCTCGTGGCCGCCGAGCTCGGCCAGGATCTGACGGCGCAGCCCGGGCAGGGCGCGGGCGAAGTCGACCATGTGGTCGAACTTCTTGCGGTCCTGCTGCTCGCGCCAGCGTGAGTGGTAGAGGTATTGCTTACGCCCCGCCGCGTCGACCCCCGTGGCCTGCAGGTGGCCGAGGGGGTCCGCGCAGATCCAGACCTCCTCCCAGGCCGGCGGGATGGCCAGCGCCTTGACCCGCAGAAGGTCCTCAGGGTCCTTCACTGGATTGCCCTTGGCGTCGACGTAGGAGAACCCCCGTCCCCGCCGGATGCGCCTCAGGCCAGGGCGCGAGCAGTCCGAGCGGCGCAGCCGAGCCCGCCGCGCCGGGGCCCCCGTCTGGAGGGTCTTAGGCGTCGCCGTGGCCGACACGGTCAGACCATCCGCCGCACGCGATCGACGCCCCGTTGTGCCCGGCTGCGCAGTTCCCCGCCCTGGGCGGCGCCGGTTTCCGCCTCGGCCGCTGCGGCGCGCGACGGCCGCGATGGGGGTTGTCGGCGTGTTGGGGTCACTGACTCTCTGAGGATGGTTAGGACGCGGCCGCCTGCCTTCGCCCCCCGGGCGTGCTCCTGCTCGGGCCGCTGGCAATGTCTACCCAGCTCGCGGCCGGCTAACCGCGCCGCAGGGCGCGGCGGGCTAACCGCGCCGCAGCACGCGGCCGGCCAACCGCGCCGCAGCACGTGGCCGGCCAACCGCTCCGCCGCCACCCCCCGTGGGGTGGCCAGCCGCCGCGCGGCGGCTGTGGCGGGTGGCTTGGGATACTGGGGGTCATGCCCACCTTCTCCTCCGATTTGGCCCGCGAGCTAGCTCCGGCACTGCTCGAGCGCTTCGAGCGCTACGTGCGGATCGACACGCAATCGCGCCGCGAACGCACCGGATCGCCCAGCACTCCGGGCCAGCTCGAGCTGGCCCGCGTTCTCGTGGAGGACCTGACCCGCGCCGGGTGCGACGACATCGCCCTTGATGAGAACGGCTATGTCACCGCGACCGTACCGGGCAACGCAGGCGCCGAGCATGTCATCGGCTTCGTCGCCCACATGGACACGTCGCCCGACGCGCCTGGCGCCGGGGTTCAACCGCTCGTACACCCCGCCTACGACGGCGGGACCATCGAGCTGCCCCGGGACGGAACCCGCCTTGATCCCGCCGTCATGCCCGAACTGGTGGCCAAGCGTGGTCACGACATCATCACCTCCAGCGGTGACACCCTCCTCGGCGCCGACGACAAGGCCGGCGTGGCGGAGATCGTGACCGCGGTCGCCTATCTGGTCGCTCATCCCGAACGGCCCCGGCCCACGCTACGGATCTGCTTCACGCCGGATGAGGAGATCGGAGAGGGCGCGACCCTGTTCGACATCCCCGGCTTCGGCGCCGAATGCGCCTACACGCTGGATGGCTCGGAGGTCGGCGAGATCCAGGACGAGACCTTCTCCGCGGTCGAGGTGACTGTCCGCATCCGGGGCGTCGACGTGCATCCCGGGCAGGCCACGGGCAAGCTCGTCAACGCGCTGCGGCTGGCCGGCCGCATCGTGGCGGAACTGCCCGCCGAGTTGGCTCCCGAGACCACGTCGGACCGCGGGGGCTTCATCCACCCCTATGAGCTGCGCGGCACCGCCGGCCAGGCTCAGCTGCGGACGATCGTGCGTGATTTCGATGACCACAAGCTCGACGAGCATGTCGAGCTGTTCAAGCGGATCGTCAACCACGTGGTGGCCAGCGAGCCGGCTGCGCGCGTCGAGATCGACGTTCACGTCCAGTACCGCAACATGCGCGCGCACATCGACCGTGTCCCGCACATCCTCGACGCCGCTGAAGCGGCGATTCGCGCCGAAGGCCTGCAGCCGCACCGGACCGCCATCCGGGGGGGCACGGACGGCTCCCGGCTCAGCGAGATGGGTCTGCCGACGCCCAACCTGTTCACCGGCGGCCACGAGTACCACTCCACCCGAGAGTGGGCCTCACTGCAGGACATGGCCTCCGCGGCGGCCACCGTCGTTCGTCTGGCCGAGGTCTGGAGCCGGCCCGCCCGCCCGAGCGAAGTAGTCTCCGCGCGGTGAGCCCGATCGGAGCTAGCTCCCTGGCCTCGCTCGACGGCGAGATCACCCCGGCCGGAGAGGCCCTTGTCCCCGCCGCTGACGATGGCTTGATTCGCGGCGACGGGGCCTTCGAGGTCGTCCGCGTCTACGACGGGCAGGCGTTTGCCTTCGAGCAGCACATGACCCGCCTGGCCCGCTCGGGGCGCAACCTCCGGCTACCCATCGACCTCGAGGCCGTCCGCGCGGACGCGTACCGCCTGCTGGCTCAGGCGGGAAGCGGTTCCGATCACGACCTGCTGCGGATCGTGATCACCCGGGGCGGCCGGCGCCTCCTGCTCACCGAGGCGCTGCCGAGTACGCCTGACCACATCCGGCTCAAGACGGTCACCTACGCCCCTACGCGAATCCTCGACGGCGTCAAGTCGCTGTCCTACGCGGGCAACATGCTGGCCAGCCGCCTGGCCCGCGAGGAAGGCTTTGACGAGGCGCTGCTTGTCACCCCGCACGGCCGTGTCCTGGAGGCGCCGACCAGCTCGATCTTCTGGGTCGAGGGCGAGCAGCTGCTGACGCCGCCGCTGGATGAGCACATCCTGGCCTCGATCACCCGGGGCCTGGTCATGGAGGTCGCCGGTGCGCAGGAGCAGACGTGCCCGATCGAGCGGCTCCGGGCCGCCGACGCGGTGTTTCTGGCCTCCACGACGCGGGAGGTGCAGCCGGTCGTCGGCGTGGATGAGATCAGCTTCGCGCCCGACAACGCGATCACCGCCCGCGCCGCCGTCGAGGTCGAGGCGCGAATCCGCTCCGAGCTCGCGCGCTGAGCGCGAGACACGGGACGAGCCGCGCGTGAAGGTCCTGACCGTGATCGGCAACCGCCCGCAGTTCATCAAGGCGGCGGCGGTCTCGCCCCGCCTGCGAGCCGAGCACGAGGAGCTCCTCGTCCACACCGGGCAGCATTTCGACGACGCCCTCTCGGCGGTGTTCTTCAGCGAGCTGGGGCTCCCTGCTCCCGATGAGCAGCTCGGCGTATCGCTGGGGACCACGACCTCGCAGACGGCCCGCATGCTGACCGCGCTGGAACCGGTGCTCGAGCGGACCGCGCCCGACGCGGTCCTGGTCTACGGCGACACGAGCTCGACGCTGGCCGGGGCCCTGGCCGGGGCCCAAGCCCATGTGCCCGTGGTCCACGTCGAGGCCGGCATGCGATCGTTCGACCGCTCGATGCCCGAGGAGCTCAATCGCGTGCTCGTTGATCACGCGAGCGACCTTCTGTTGTGTTCGACCGAGGTGGCGATGGCCAACCTGCATCACGAGGCCGCCTCGGGACGCAGTGAGCTCGTCGGCGACGTGATGGTGGACATGGCCCTGGCCGCTGCGCCCCGAGCGCGGGAACGCGTGGATCTCGTGCGGGCTCGCGGCCTCGAGCCCCATGAATACCTGCTCACCACCGCCCACCGCGCCGGCAACGTCGATGACGCCGGGCGGTTGCGGATGCTGGTCGCGCTGCTCACCGCGATGCCCCTCCCGGTCCTCTGGCCGCTGCATCCGCGCACCGAGGCTCGCCTCGCGGCGGCTGGAATGCTGGCCCCACTGCGCGACGCGCCTGGAGTGCACGTGATCACGCCGGTCGGCTATTTCGAGATGACGGCGCTGCTCTGCCATGCCCGGGCGGTGCTGACCGACTCCGGCGGACTGCAGAAGGAGGCCTACCTGGCCGGCGTGCCCTGCGTGACGATGCGCCCGTCCACGGAGTGGTCCGAGACCGTCGACCACGGCTGGAACGTGCTCGTGGACCTCGATGCCGACGCGGCGCGCGCCGCGCTTGCACGCGCCGTGCCGTCAGTTCACCCCACCCTGTACGGGGACGGCCGAGCCGGCCAGCGCGTCGTCGAGGCACTTAGACTGCTCGGGCCATGAGCTCAGAACCGTTGCGCGTCGGGGTCGCCGGACTGGGGTACTGGGGGCCGAACCTGGCTCGCAACTTCGCCGCCATCCCCGGCTGCGAGGTCACCTGGTGCTGCGACGCATCGCCGGAGCCCCGAGCCCTTGCCGCGGCCGCCCATCCCCGGGCGCGCGTGACCGCCGAACTGAGCGATCTGCTCGCCGATACCGATCTGGACGCGGTCGTGCTGGCCACGCCCGTCCCCACCCACGCCGACCTGGCGGTGCAGGTGCTACGGGCGGGGAAACACTGCTTTGTCGAGAAGCCGCTTGCTCAATCGGTGACCGACGCCCAGCGCGCCGTGGACGCGGCCGAGGAAACGGGACGCGTCCTCATGGTCGGACATCTGCTCGAGTATCACCCCGGCGTCCAGAAGCTCAAGGAGCTGACCTCCACCGGCGAGCTCGGCGAGATCTATTACATCTACGGCAACCGCTTGAACCTCGGCAAGCTTCGCGCCGACGAGAACGCTCTCTGGAGTCTCGGCGCCCACGATGTGTCGGTTGTCCTGTATCTGGCCGACGAGGAGCCCTACGAGGTGGAGGCGCGCGGCGAGGCCTACATGCGGCCGGGGATCGAGGACGTCGTCTTCGCCTTCCTGCGCTTCCGCTCGGGACTGTCGGCGCACATGCACCTGAGCTGGCTCGACCCGCACAAGGAGCGGCGCTTCACGATCGTCGGG
>JAXDGI010000202.1:0-5388 GCA_034665145.1 Solirubrobacteraceae bacterium | reverse complement strand
CCATGATCGCCGGCACGAGGTTGATCCACGTGACATCGTGCCCGGCATGCGCCTCCCAGAACCCGCGCCGGCGAAACCGGCGGTCCAGCAGCAGCTCCGCCCCCGCGGTGAGGGTCGCCAGCAGCGCGACGACTTCAGCGTTGATGTGGAACAGAGGGAGCGGGCTGAAGCCACGGTCCTCAGCGGTCAGCCGGTTGTGCCTGGCCACCGTGAACGCCACGTGCAGCAGCCTGGGCTCGGTCAGTTCCACCGCCTTGGGCGCGCCCGTGGAGCCGGATGTGAGAAGTAACACTGATCCGGGTGACGGGGCTCGGCAAGTAACAGCGCCGGGGCCGGAGCAGTGCGGGCGGGCGCGGCCGGGCCTGTCCCCGAGCACCGCGGCGGGCCGGACAGCCGCGCTGATCCGCGCGAGCTCCGCCACCGGCGCCTGCGGATTGACCGGAACTGCACACCGGCCGGCGGCGATCACGCCGAGGTAGGCCGCGGAAAACTCGATCGGGTCGGCCAGGTCGATCAGCACGCGGGCTCTCGGCGGAACACCTGCTGCATCCAGCGCGGCGCCACGCCGCCCGACCATGCCGGCCAGCTGGGCGTAGGTCAGGGCACGGCCACTGTGGATGTCTCGCAAAAAGGGCCGGGCCCCGTCGTCCCTGGCCCGGCGGGCGACCAACCGGGCAAGGTCGCTGCCGGGTAGCGGGCTGATTTCGCTCATGCTCACGAGCCTCGCATCAGGGCCTCAGCCCATCGCGTGATGCGGCTAAGGATTGTGTGTGGCCCTGGGAGCGGCGTTCTGTACTCGGGCCTGAGGCAGCCGCTCTCCGAGGCCGGCGGCCAGCCGTCGGGCGATCCAACGGTGGCCGGCCGCCGTGGGGTGCAGACGATCGCTGGCCCGCGGGAAGTACCAGCGCCCGGCGAGCGGGTCAAACACCACGACCGCACGATCGGCGGCGCGTGCGGCGGTGATGATCGTCCGGTCCGTCGCTCGCGCCGCCCGCGAAGGCCGCTGACCGCGGGCGAACACACTCAGCACGACGAGCCGGCTTTGCGGCGCCTCGCGGTGGAGGGCGGTGACAAGGCTTGTCACCCGGTTCCGGATGAGCGGGAGCGGCTGGCCGATGTCATCGTGGCCGCCCTGAATCATGATCACTTTCGGGTCAAGGCGCACCAGGTCCAGCCGCGAAGCCAGCCGGGACAATGGCCCACGCCGGCCGGCGCCGGGATTGACGAAGCCGGCGCCGCGATCGGCACTGACGACGACGCGCCAGTGGAGGATACGGGCCAGGTCCTGCGGCCAGGCGTCCTGACGATTTCCCGCACCCACCCCAGCCGAGAAGGAGGCGCCCACGACGGCTATCAGCGGCGGAGAGGAGCGCCGAGCGCGCGCGGACTGCGGCCGAACGCGCGGGCGAGAACTCGGTGGGCGCGCGACCGGGGTCTTGCCCTCAGGGCGCTCACTTCCGCGCGCGGATGAGGGTAATCCCCTGGCGACGAGACCGGTAGCGGCAATGGCGGTCACGACCAGCATGCCCAGCCCCCGCATGACCCGCCGCCGCGCCGGCGGCGGCGGCGCACGGTGGCTCATGTCTGACTCGGGCACGCGCCCGCCACGGTCCGATCCGCTGGGTGTCATGTCAGGGGAGCCGCGGCGAAGCTCCGGGGCGGGGTCCGCCCAGCGGCCGGCCGGTTGCTTCCAGCGAACGCCCCTTAGTTTCCTCCCCGAAGACGGCAACGGCGACCACCGCGACGAGGGCCATCGCGGCGACCAAGCTGTAAACAGCCGCAACGCCGGCCGCCGCGAGCAACAGAGGGACCAGCGACGGTCCGATCACGCCGGAAAGCAGGCGGCCGAACCCTTCGGTGACCGCCGTACCGGTGGCCCGCACCGCGGTCGGGTAACTCTCGGCGGTATAGGCCTTGACCGCCGGATCTGCGCCGATGCCGAAGAAGGACATGACGCAGCCCACCAGCAGCACCGCCACCGTCCCCCGGGTGAACCCGAACACGGCCGCCGCGACGGTGGCCACCGCACCGAAGGCGATGATCACCGCACGGCGCCCCCAACGCTCGACCAGCCATGCCTCCAGGAGCTTGCCGGGGATGGAGACCCCCACGATGAGGGCGGTGAACAGGAACGCGGAGGTCAGCGAGAAGCCCATGGACGTGACTACGGTGGGCATGAACGTCTGGATCGAGTAGAAGACGAAGAAGATCCCGCCGAATGTCGTCCATAGTGTCGCCGAACGGCGCAGATACGGGGGCCTGAACAGCATCCGGGCCGAGCCGCGGACGGCCGGCTCGGCGCCCGGCGAAACGATGTCAGGGGGTGGCAGCGGCCTTCCGAGCTCGGCGGCCACGCGAGCCTCGATCTGCCCCAGCACCCGCTCGGACTCGGCGAGACGGTTCCGCGCCTCATACCAGCGCGGAGACTCGGGAAGGTACTTCCAGGCCAAAAGGGCGAAGATGACCGGTAGCCCGCCGAGGAAGAACATCACCCGCCAGCCGGTGTTGTCGACCGCCGAGGGGATGAGGACAAGGGCCAGGAGGGGTGACAGGAAATAGCCGAGGGACAAAAATGAGTCGGCGATGCCGGTATACCGGCCGCGGAGCGCGGGTGGGCACAACTCGGCGCCGATCACGTACGGGAGAGGGAAGACGGCGCCCATGGCGATGCCGGCAAGCACACGGAGAACGATGACCACGACGATGTCCGGCGCCAGGCCGGTGAGGGAGGTAAGGACCGCGTAACCGACCGTTCCGGCCACCATCACGCGCTTGCGGCCAAACCGGTCGGCCAGCCAGCCGGCCGGCCCGATGCCGAGAACGATTCCGGCAGCAGAGGAGACCGCCACCAGGCTCTTGAGGCCGGTACTGAGGTGGTAGACCGTCGAGAGCGACGGCAGCACACTGCCCGTGAGCCCGATGTCATAGGCCTCCACCAGCCAGCCCAGGAACAGGATCGCCATGACCCGCGCGAGCCAGCGTGACGCCGGCAGGCGATCGAGCCGTTCGGCCGCATGGACGGGGGCGGCTGGCGCAGCCGTGTGATCGACATATTCAGCTACGGCCACCGGCGCCTCCGCCCGCGGCGGGCCAGGGCCGACGCGGAATTCCGGCCGTGGCCCGGGCACCGGGCAGCCGGGCCAGTACGGCGGTGAGCAGCCCCGAGGCCAGGAAGACGACGAGCATGCCGCCCGCGGTCACCACCTCCCAGGGCAACTGATTCTCAAGCGACCGCCACCCCACCGCAGTCAGCGCGGTGAGGATGAGGATCTGGCTGAGATAGATGCCGTAGGAGTAATCCGCGCCGGACCGGACCAGCGAGCGCAGCCAGCGAGGCTGACGCCCACTGCCCATCCACACACCCAACAGGTACACCATGGTGATGAGTCCCATGTAGAGAGGGATCTCGGCCGGCTGAAAGGGATCCGAGGGGTTCCCGCCGCTGAAGGCGAGCACGCCATGCGCCGCCAGCAGGTACCACGCCTCGCCGCAGGCGACGAAAACGGCCGTGGCAGCGAGCAGCCCGCGCCAGTGCCGGCACAGCCATTCGTGGACAGGCCGGTAGTGCCACGCCATCACCGCCCCGACGACGACGAACAGCTCGTAGTTCCACAGCTCTCGGGTCGCCCACTTGCCGAGCATCCAGGACGGCAGGTCCTGCTCGTGCACAAGCCAGACCATCACAAGTTCGGCGGCAAGGCTCACGGCGAGCAGCCAAAGGTGGTGGTCCTCGGTCCGGCGGATCAGCCACAGAAACGCGGGATAGATCAGGTAGAACTGCAGCAGCAGGATCAGGAAATACAGCTGGTCGTAGCCCGTGACGAGCAGCCGCGCGAGCTGCCCGGCCTCGCTGGCGAGGCTGCCGAGCCGGCCCGCCTGGACGATGCCCAGTGCGAAATAGATGACCGTCCACGTTGCGTACGGGACGGCGACAGACAGCAGCCGGCGCCTGCAGAAAGTCCGCCAGCCGCCGTGGCTCACCGCCGGATAGGCGTAGACGAGCATCGCGGACGAGATGAACATGAAGGCAAACCGGGTGACGTGAGTGATCAGCAAGCCCGCCCCGACACCGATGCTGGCCGCGGGCGCGAAGGCCAGCAGCGAGTGGGTCGACACCACCCCGAGCTGCTTCACCGGACGCATCGCGTCGACGTGGGTCAGTCTCGGCCGTGACGGGCGACGGACCCGGGCAGTCGCTGCCGGGGCCGGCACCGGCACCGCGGGGTGCGAGGCGCGCGCTAGCCGCGCAGGCGTCGTCGGCCTGGCGTCGGCAGGGGTCTCGGTGGCGTCGATGACGGCGCTCATGACGCGGCCGGGGTCAGGCCACCTACCAGGTCACCGGCACGATGTCGCAAGGCCCGCTAAAACGGTGGGAGGGAAAGCCACACTGCCAGGATGGTGGCCGTCACTTAGCCGTTTCCCAGGGGGAGCAAAGAATCCGCTCTGAATAACCCGGGGAGTACGCGCACGGGGATCGCATGCGCGTCGAGTTCATCCCGGACCTAGACGCGGGCCCGTTGGCGGCGCGCTATCCAGACGGGGGCTCGATCATGCCTGGGGCGGTTGACCAGATCGCATCGCGGCCGTTGAGAGACAGATGCGCGTCGGTGGAACGGAACTCGAGTTCGGGCGCGAGGACCAGCCCTTGCTGAGCCTCGATGGAAGGCTGGCTAGGATCGCGGAGTGTCCGGTGGTGAGACGCATTCGGTCAAGCGGCATCTCGACGTCGACGCCGAAAGCTACGACGCCCAGATCCGCCGGTTCATCCCGCACTACGACGACATGCTCGCGACCGGCGTCGAGCTGCTCGCGGCGCTGACACCTGCCGACGCGCACGTTCTCGACCTCGGTGGTGGTACCGGCGCGCTCTCAGCCGCTGTGCTGGAGGGGCTTCCCGGCGTCCGCGTGACCGTGCTCGACGTCGACCCGGACATGCTCGGCAAGGCGCGCCGGCGGCTGGTTGGCTACGGGGATCGAGTCGCGTTTCACGAGGGCAGCTTCCTGGGGCCGCTGCCTGCCGCGGACGCTGTCGTCGCCTCGTTGGCGCTGCACCACGTCCACGACCTCGCGACCAAGACCGAGCTTTACCGCGCAATCCGCGACGCGCTCTCGCCCGCCGGAGTGCTGCTCAACCTCGACGCCGCGGTGACCGAGGACAAGCGGCTCAGCGGCGTCCTGTTCGACCGCTGGGCCGCGCGGATGGGTGACCATGGGATCACCGATGCACAGGCTCGCGCCCACTTCGCCTCCTGGTCGCAAGAGGACCGCTACTTCCCGCTCGACGCCGAGTTGCACGCGCTGCGCGAGGCCGGCTTCGAGGAGATCGAGTGCTTCTGGCGACGCGGACCGTCCGCCATCACATGCGGGCGCCGCGCCCGCTGACTCCTT
>JAXDGI010000201.1:0-3417 GCA_034665145.1 Solirubrobacteraceae bacterium | reverse complement strand
ACGACCGATTCGGCCCGTCACACGAGTTGATCACCGCCGCCTATCGCGACGGGATCTTCGCCGGCGACGACCAGCGACTGCGCCTCGCGCACATGTGGCACGGCGAGCTGCTGAGCATCGCCGACCGCTACGAGGAGGCGCTTGCCATCGCCGCCGACGGTCTCGCCGCCGCCCAGCGCGACCGGCAGGGCTGGGCCTACCACATGTTCGAGACCTGGCACGGCCGCATGCTCCTCCGGACTGGACGAATCTCCGAGGCAGCGGCTGTGCTCGAAGGCCGTTTCGCCCTCGAGGACGGAACCCACGCGGCTGGAGTGCTCGACGCGGCCGGCATCGTCGCGCTGGGGCGACTGACGGTCCACACCGGCGACACCCGCCAAGCGCGTCGACTCGGCGACATCGCGCAGGTGATGTTCGATCAGGGCACGCCCGCAGTTCGGCGCCACGCAGGCTGGCTGCTCGCGACCTTCGCGATGGCCGAAAGCAACGCCGAAGCAGCACGAGGATGGCTGCGCGCATTGGCCGACCCGGACGGCCGAGCGTTCCTGCCGCGGTTCCCACTCGACATCGCCGATGAAGTAGTGCTGGCGCGCATCGCACGTGCAACACAGGACGACGCGCTCGCGCAGCTCGCGCTCTCCACCAGCCGGCGCCGGACGGACCTGAACCCCGGCATCCACTCGATCGCCGCGACGGCGGCTCACGTCCGCGGTCTGCTCGAGCGAAACCAGGCGGATCTCCGCGAGGCGGTCGCTCTCTTCGAGCGCGCATCACGACCGCTCGAGCTGGCGTCCGCACTCGAAGACCTTGGCGCCGAGCTCACCGCGACCGACCGCGATGCCGCCATCGACCTCCTCGGCCGGACCCTCGCTCTCTACACGGAGGTGGGAGCGACCTGGGATGCCCACCGGGTCCGCAGCCGCCTGCGCGAACTCGGCGTGCGACGCCGCCTCGTCACCGCAGAGCCCGAGACCAGCGGATGGGCGGCGCTGACGACGTCGGAGCTCACCGTCGCACGGCTCGTCGCCGAAGGACTGACAAACCGAGAAGTCGCCGAGCGCCTGTTCGTCTCGCCGCATACCGTGAACAGCCATCTCCGCCACGTCTTCTCGAAGCTCGGGATCAACTCGCGCGTGGAGCTGGCCCGACTCGCGCGCGACTACGAGATGGCGTGATCGTGTGATGCCGCGGACCGCGGCGTCGTGACAGTCTCGACACGGCCGGATGAGCAGCGACGTGATCATCGGGCACGACGGGAGGCCACGCTGCGCCTGGGCCGGCGCCGGCGACAACGACCTCGGCCGCTACCACGACGAGGTCTGGGGTACCCGTACCTATGACGAGTCCGCGATGTTCGAGGCGCTCACCCTGGGTGTGTTCGAGGTCGGGCTGAGCTGGTCAGTTGTGTTCGGGAAGCGGGATGCGTTCCGGAAGGCATTCCGGGGCTTCGACCTCGCCAAGGTCGCGGCCATGACCGCACGGAATGTCGACCGGCTGGTGCAGGACGCTTCGATCATCCGTAACCGTGGCAAGATTCAGGCGACTGTCGACAACGCCCGTGCGATGATGTCCGCGTCACCGAGCCTCGAGACGCTCGCGAAGTCCTACGAGATCACCCGCAAGCGGGCACCGCGGTCCGTGGCAGACCTACCAAAGTCGACCCCGCAGGCGGAGGCGTTCGCCAAGCAGCTGAAGTCGCAGGGGTACCGCTTCGTGGGGCCGACAAGTGTGTACGCGTTCATGCAGAACGTCGGCGTGGTCAACGATCACGTCCATGGGTGCTACCGGGCGAGCGACTACGGCGTCACAGCCGGCAAAGATTCCTAAGTGGGCATCGGCTCTTTGATGCCGTACCGCAGCAGCCAGCGGTTGACGGGCCAGCTGGTCACGAAGCCAAGGATCATTCCGATCTGCATCAGGAACCAGTGGCTGGAGCTGTCGATCGGCGCCTTCCAGATCACGTACTGCGCGAGCGCCATCCAGCCGAACAGACCGACCTCGAAGCTGAGGACCGAGAGCGTGTCTGACTTGATCGCGTCCCCCAGAGGCGCCAGCCGGCCGACCTGACCCCGCGCCGGCGCGATCACGAAGTACTGGAAGAGGATCCCGAAGATCCAGGCGAGTGGTAGGTCGAGGATGTATTCGGGACCGAGTGCAGCGGTCGAGCCGATCGTCCAGGCGGTCGCCCAGACGATCCACTCGCCGGCGATGTCCCCGAGCACGCAGCCGGCGCCGCAGTGGCTGTCCGAGAGCGACACCTGCCAGAACGAGTCGCGGGCGCCCTCCTCCATCGAGGCCATATGCATGTGAATCCGCTTGCGGGACATTCGCCGTCCGCGCGCGAAATACGCCCAGAGCCCGATCGGGCCCAGGTAGAGCGCGGTGAGCGGAAAAGCGAGGTCCATGATCGCCATGTGCTGCCAGTTGCCCAGCACGACGACGTCGGCGACGATCACAAGCGCGGACGCAAACCCGAGTCCGAGCGCCACCCAGGCGACGAGCTCAAACCAACTCGGAGCCACCCGCAATCTCTACACGACGGACAGAGGGAGCGCGGAGCCGAACTATGGAGCCTTCATGGAGCCCCGTGGTCGCAACCACCGGCAAGCCACGGCGATGCGGCCTGCTCGAAACGCCTGAAACAAGGTAAAAAACCGTTTCCGCCCGCGCAAGACGCTCAGGGCACCGTGCGGCGCACATTCTCAGGAACTTCTTCGGTTCATCTCACGGAGCTCTTAATGCGTCCGGCCATCCTGGAAACACCCTCGCGACCCACGATCTTCAGACGAAAGGAATCAAGTCATGTTCTCTGGGAGGCTCAGCAGGTCCATCGCTGTCGGCGCCACGGCCGTCGCGATTGGGGGCGGCGCCTACGGCATCCTCGGCGCAAACGCCGGTAACGGCACGGGCACCGCCACAACAACCACTTCCCCCTCGACAACAGCTGGTCAACCCGTGCCGGGGGGCGCGGGATCCAACGCTCGGTCTGGGCCGGCCGAAGGGGGGACATCCGGCACGGTCGCAAGCGTGTCCAAGTCGGGCTTCACGATCTCGACATCAGCGGGTCAGACGGTGACCATCAACAAGACGTCCACTACGGCCTACCGAAAGGGGACAACGACCACCTCGGCAACTGCCGTTAAGAAAGGCAAAAACGTCGTCGTAGTCGGGATGGTCAACCCAACGACCAGGACCATCACCGCCAGCCAGGTCATCGTGAAAACAACCGGCGGCGGATCTGCGACGACGAAGGTGGTCCCCTTCCAGCCCGGTGCACCGTCCACGGCAAGGCAGGTCGGTCAGATCCCCGCGAATTACACGCAAGGGTCGGGAACAATCGTCAGCGGAACGGCGGCGAACAAGGCGACCAAAGCCGCACTGGCCGCCTACCAGGGCGGCATCGTCGACCGTGTCGTC
>JAXDGI010000200.1:0-17953 GCA_034665145.1 Solirubrobacteraceae bacterium | reverse complement strand
ACTCGGTCACATGCACTTCTTCCTCCATACCTCCCAGGCACCACCGACCCGCCATCGCACCGGGCTCTGGTCGGTCGTCCTCGCCTTCACCGTCGTGATGGCCTTCTCCACCGTGCCAACGCCGCTGTACTCGATCTACCAAGCGCGCGACGGCTTCTCGACGTTCATGATCACGGTGATCTTTGCCGCCTACGCGGTCGGGGTCATCCTGGCGTTGTTCTTTGCCGGACATCTCTCGGACTGGCTGGGCCGGCGCCGGACACTCGTCCCCGCGGTGCTCTTGAGCTTGGTCAGCGCGATCGTGTTTCTCGTCTGGCCCGAGCTGCCCGGGCTGTTGCTCGGCCGCGTGGTCAGCGGCTTGTCGGTCGGGATCGTCACGGCGACGGCCACCGCCTACGTCGGGGATCTGCACCTCCGTGAGCGCCCGGGCGCATCGCCCAAGCGTGCGCAGATGATCGCCACGGCCGCCAACCTCGGTGGGCTCGGGCTCGGCCCGTTGATTTCCGGACTGCTCGCGCAGTACGTTGCCGGGCCGCTGACTGTCCCCTTCATCCTGTTCGCGGTGCTGGTCGGCGTCGGCGCGATCGCTGCTGCCCTCGCGCCGGAGACCGTGACCCCGCCCTCACCGCGGCCGGCTTATCACCCGCAGCGCATCGCCGTTCCCCACAACGCCCGCACGCGATTCTTTGGTGCCGCCGCGGGAGGTGCCGCCTCGCTCGCCGCGTTCGGGCTGTTCACTTCGCTCGCGCCGACGTTCCTTGCCGGGACGCTGCACCACACCTCGCATGTCCTGGCGGGCATCCCGGCTTTCACTGCCTTCCTGGCGGCGGTCCTGGCCCAGATCGCCGCCGGCTCGTGGGACGTGCGACGCCTGCTCGCGACCGGAATGGCGACCCTGTCGGCCGGCATCGCGCTTGTCGTGCTCGCGACATGGCTGCCCAGCCTGGCCCTCTTTCTTGTCGGCGGAGCGGTCGCGGGCGCGGGTGCCGGCCTGCTCTTCAAGGGTGGCATCGTGACGGTGACAGTCGTGGCTGACCCCGAGCGGCGGGCCGAGGTCCTGGCCGGGTTCTTCCTGGCCGGCTACGTGGGGATCTCTGTCCCCGTTCTCGGCCTCGGACTCCTGGGCCAGTTCGTCGAGCCCCGGATCGGCCTGCTCGCCTTCGCGGGCCTGCTGCTGACCGGCCTCGCGGTCGCCGGCCGGGCACTGCTCGGCGGCGCCGAGACCCCGACCCCAGATCCAGACGGCCGCCCACGGATGCCAGGATCACTCGATCGCACCGCAGTTCCGGCGCCACGATGACGCGCGGACTCCGGTTCGGTGTCTTCCTGGCCCCCGCGGCCCAGGATCCGCGGGCGATCCTGGAACGGGCGCGCGCGGCCGAACGTGCCGGGTTTGACTACATCTCGATCCAGGATCACCCTTACCTGCCCGAGTTCCTCGACACGCTGGGGCTGATCGCCTACCTCGCCGGCAAAACGCAGCGTGTGCGGCTGATGACCAATGTCGTCAATCTCCCGCTGCGTCCGGCGCCCATGCTGGCTAAGGCCAGTGCGACGATCGACCTGTTGTCCGGCGGCCGCTTTGAGCTCGGACTCGGCGGGGGACGGGACTGGGATGCGATCGCCGGCCTGGGTGGGCCGCGCTGGCTCCCCGGCGAGACGATCCACGCGGTGAGCGAGGCCATCGACACGCTGCGTGCCCTGTGGCAGCCCGGAGGCGTCATCACCAACCCCGGCGGCCTCTACGGCGTGGCGAACGCCCGCAGCGGGCCGGCGCCCGCCCATCGCGTCGGGATCTGGCTTGGAGGTTCCGGACCGCGCATGCTCGACCTGCTTGGCCGCAAAGCCGACGGATGGATCGCGCCCCTGTCGACCGACTACTCAACCAAGCCCGCAGCGCACGACCGCATCGACGCCGGCGCCCGCTCGGCCGGACGCGACCCGAGCGAGGTTCACCGCGCCATCCAGCTGGTTGGATCTGTGACGCGAACCCCGGGCGCCCAGTCGCGCCCCCGGTCGGGGCCCGGCACCCAGCGGATCCGCACAACGCCCGAGCACTGGGGGCAGATCATCCGCGAGTTCGCCAGCGAGGAGCGCTTCGACACGATCAACTTCATCCCCCAGCCAGAGTCGATCGACCAGATCCGCCTCTTCGGCGAGGAGGTCATCCCCCTCGCCCGTGCCGCTGGTCACGAGGCCTGATCTGCCATCGAGCGGTCGGCCTCAGCTGTCGAAGCCCAAGCCCAGCCGGTCGAGCAGACCGAGCCAGAGGCCACGCCGTCCCTGTCGGCGGTCGGCGGCGGCAAGGCGGTTACGGGTGAGCTGGATCACCGCCGAGCGCAGCGGCTCGGGCGGGAAGGGCACCGGTCGGTGGCGGACGTAGTTCAGGCGTGTGACCTCTGTGTCGCGTCCGTCGACGAGGTCGAGGGCCACGCGGGCGCCGAAGCGCGAAGCGACCACACCGAGACCCGTGTAGCCGGCCGCATAAGACACCCGTCCGCCGAGCGTGGTGCCGAAGAAGACCGAGAAGCGGCTGCAGGTGTCGATCGCTCCGCCCCAGCGGTGGGTGAAGCGCAGTCCGCGCAGCTGGGGGAAGGTGGTGAAGAAGTGCTGCGCGAGCCTGGCGAAGGTGGGCTCGTGGGCGTCGAGTCCGGCGTCGACCGGGCCGCCGAAGCGGTAGACGGCGTCGTAGCCGCCCCACAGAATCCGGTTGTCGGCGCTGAGCCGGTAGTAGTGGAATTGGTTCTGGAGGTCGCTCAGCCCCTGACGAGCGCGCCAGCCGATTGACTCCCGCTCCCGGGCGGTGAGCGGCTCGGACATCAATGCGTAGTCGTAGACGGGGGCCACGTAACGACGGATCGCTCGTAGCGGAGAGGGGTAGGCGCTGGTGGCCACGAGCGCCCGGCGGGCGGTGAGCACCCCACCCGGAGTCCGCAACGCCAGGCCGCTGCCCCGAGCCTCGATCGCCCGCACAGGGCTCCCCTCGAAGATCTCGACCCCGGCCTGCACGGCCGCAGTGAGCAGGCCGTCGGCCAGCTTGCCAGGGTGAACGAGCGCCGAACCGGTCCGGGTCCAAAGGCCGCCGAGATACGTCGGTGAGTTGACCTGACAGCGCGCCTGGGCGCCGTCCAGGAGCTGCACCTCGTACCCGAAGCGCCGGGCCAGGTCGGCGTCCTTCTCGAGCCAGACGAGCTCGTGGGGCGCAAGCGCGAAGGTCAGGTCCCCGGGCGTTTCGTAGTCGGCGTCGATCTTGTAGCGACCGAGGTCCGAGGCCAGGCCGGCGAAGTTCTCCGTGGCCAGACGCTCGAGGATCTCGAGCTCACCCGCGAAGCGCTCGACGCCGTTGGCCAGCCCGTGGGTCAGCGAGGCCTGGGCAAAGCCCCCGTTGCGCCCGCTGGCTCCGGTGCCACAGCGGTCGGCTTCGAGCACGACGACCGACCGGCCCGGATCGTCGGCCTTGGCGGCCAGGGCCGCCCACAGCCCCGTATAGCCGCCGCCTACGATGCACAGGTCGGCCTCCGCGCGGCCGACCAGCGCTTGATGGGACTCCCGGGCCCGGAGATCGTCGAGCCAGAAGCTGACCGTCCGTGCGTCGGCGTAGGCTGCCCGATCCTCGGCGGTCGGCGTCGTGGTTGGCCAGGGGGAGGACATCAGCGCGGATTCTGAACCCCCGCCGCCCGCCGGCGCGGTGCGGCCCCAGGGTTGTCGATCACGGCATCGCGGGCATCATTGGCCGGATGCATGAGGAGTTCACGCTGCCGGGATTGGTGTCGATCGAGCACACCTTCACCGTCCCCCTTGACCACAGCCGGCCCGATGGCGAGCAGATCTCCGTGTTCGCCCGCGAGCTGGCCGACCCCGAGGGACGCGATCGTCCCTTTCTCGTCTACTTCCAGGGTGGCCCCGGCTTTGAGGCGACGCGTCCGACGACCGCGCCGCGCGACCCCGCCTTTGTCGACCGCGCGCTGTCGGAGTTCCGGGTGCTCCTGCTCGATCAGCGCGGGACGGGACGTTCGACGCCGATCGGCCGGCTGGAGGGCCGTTCGCCGGCCGAGCAGGCTGACTACCTCGCCCATTTCCGGGCTGACTCGATCGTGGCCGACGCCGAGTTCATCCGGCGTGAGCTGGATGTCGAGCGGTGGAGCGTGCTCGGCCAGAGCTTTGGTGGGTTCTGCGTGTTCAACTACCTGTGCCAGGCGCCCGACGGCCTTCGCGAGGCGCTCGTCACCGGTGGGGTGCCGCCGCTGGACCATGACGTCGACGAGGTGTACGCCCGCACGTACGAACGGGTCCGCGTCCGCAACCAGCAGTACCTGGCCCGTTATCCGGCTGACGAGCGTCGCCTGCGGCGGCTGCGCGGTCGGTTCGACGCCGGTGACGGCCAGCTTCCGACGGGCGAACGGCTGAGCTGGCGTCGCTTTCGCCAGCACGGTGGGATGCTGGGCATGAGTGATGGCGCTGACCGCCTGCACCATCTGCTCGAGCTGGATCCGGATTCACCCGCCTTTGCCTACGACGCCCTCGCGGCCGAGCCGTTCCCGCGCAATCCCATCTACGCGATCCTCCATGAGGCCTGTTACTGCGACGGTGGCGTCACCAATTGGTCCGCGCAACGGATGCTGCCCGCCGAATACGAGGATTCCATTCTGCTCACCGGCGAGCACGTGTATCCATGGATGTTCGAGGAGTACGCGGCGCTGGCGCCGCTCAGGGAGGCGGCTGAGCTGCTGGCCGCTCGAGAATGGCCCCGGCTCTATGCGCCGGATGTGCTCGCCGGTAACACCGTGCCCGTGGCCGCGGCGGTCTATGCCGACGACATGTATGTCGAGCGCGGCTTCTCTGAAGAGACGGCAGGGCGGGTCGGCGAAATGCGAACCTGGCTCACCTCCGAGTACGACCACAACGGCCTGCGTGCCGACGGCCCGCGCATCCTCACGCGTCTGCTCGACATGGCCCGTGGCCGCCTCTGAGTCCGGCCAGCGTGACGAGCTGGGTCAGCTCGATCGTGCATCGGCCTGACGCCGGACTGGCCAGATGTGCTCCATCGGCCAGCGTCGGCCCTCGCCGCGGGTCACTCACGGCCGGGAGTCTCGCAGCCGCCCAGGCCGCAGCGCGCGGCTAGGTAGCGGGTTGGGGGGAGCTCGCGGCAGCGCTATGGGCGCAGGCAGCGCAGACCCCGGAGATGACCAGCTCGGCTCCCTCGGGATGGAAGCCCGCGTTTCCGGCCGCGCTCAACAACGGCGCGGTGTCGACCTGGCCATCGACGTCGTCGACCCGCCCGCAGCGACGGCACACGCTGTGCTGATGGGGTTCGGTACGGGCGTCGTACAGGGCCGGGCCCAGCCCTGTGCCAATCCGCCGGGCCAGACCCAGCTCGACGAACAGCTCGAGCGTCGCGTACACCGTCGGGATCGACGTTCCGGGAAGCTGGCGACGCACCGCCTGGCCGAGCTCGTCGGCCGTGACGTGGCGGCCCCGGCGGCGCAGCTCACGCAGAATCACGTAGCGCTGCGGGGTGGCTCGCTGCCCGCGGCTGTGGAGGAGCCGGCTGAGATCAGAGAGCGGGCTGGGTGCGTTTGTGTCGCGAATCATGGGTTCCGGGCGAACTCTAAGGTCGCCCTAATTCTAACACAGTTGCTATAGTGGACTGGCGTATGGAAGGTCGCTCAATGTCATCCCTCAGGAACATCGACGAGCACGCGTTCGTGCTGCGCTACGTGCAGCCGGGCCTGGTCGGTCTCATCGACGGGACCCTGTCCACGCTGGCCCCGATCTTCGCTGCCGCGCTCCTGTCCGGCTCACACTCGGCGTTGTTCGTGGGCCTGGCCACAGCGGTTGGCGCCGGAATCAGCATGGGCTTCTCTGAGGCGCTGTCTGACGATGGCACCCAGACCGGCCGAGGCTCGGCCCTCGCCCGGGGCATTGTCACCGGGATCATGACCGCGGTTGGCGGAGTCTTCCATTCGCTGCCTTTCCTGATCAGCGACGTGAACACCGCGCTCGTCGTGGCGGGCATCGTCGTGGCCATCGAGCTGATCACGATCTCGCTCATCCGCAAGCGATTTCTCTCCGTCTCGCTGCGGACGAGCCTGCTCCAGGTGGCCCTGGGCGGTGCGCTGATCGTGGCTGCCGGGGTGGCTCTGGGCAGCGCCTGAGTCGGCGACCCCCGTCTCATTGCCACCTGATTCGAGCGCCAGCTCTCCGGCCTGACCGGGTCCCCGGCCTGGTAGAACAGGCGACCTCTGGGTCGACCTAGGAGGGAGCCGAGCATGGATCTGAAGGGCAAGAACGTCGTCGTCACCGGAGCGGGCAGCGGCATCGGCCGGGCCTGCGCGCTGCGGTTCGGCGCCGAGGGCGCCCGCGTCGTGGTGGCCGATGTGGACCTGGACGGCGCGCAGGCGACCGCCGCGCAGATCGGCGCGCTGGCCGTGGGCACCGATGTCCGTCAGGAATCCGAGATCAAGGCGCTTGTATCCCGGGCACGCGAGGCGGGCGGTCCGATCGACCTGTTCTTCTCCAACGCCGGGATCGCCGGCCCGGCGGGCGGCCCGGACGCGCCCGACGACGAAATCCAGGTCACCTGGGAGATCAACACCATGGCCCACGTGTGGGCGGCCCGGGCCGTGCTTCCGGCCATGATCGAGCGCGGGGAGGGCTATCTGCTCAGCACCGCTTCCGCCGCCGGACTGCTGACCCAGGTGTCGGCGCTGGCCTACTCGATGACCAAGCACGCCGCGGTCGCGCTGGCCGAGTGGCTGGCCATCACCTACGCCGACGCGGGGATCAAGGTCTCCTGTCTATGCCCCCAGGCGGTCCGCACCCCGATGCTCGACCTCGCGCTCGACGACCCCGTGGGTGCCGCGCCGCTGCTCGCGGGGGGGCTGCTCGAACCCGAGGCGGTCGCTGACGCCGTGGTCCGTGGACTCGCCGCCGAGCAGTTTCTCATCCTTCCCCATGAGGACGTCGCTCATCACCTGGCTCTCAAGGGGTCGCAGCCCGAGCGCTGGCTGAACGGCATGCGTCGGATCGTGCGCCAGGCCCGCGCCCAGGAAGCTCGCTGACCGCTCAGGCGGGGCCGGTTACAAGACGCCGACTGCGCTCCCCGGACCGCTGGGCGGAGGGACCGCTGGCGGTGGCGACCAGAGACCATGCCCGCGACCGGTCGGCCGGCTCGATCGCGCCTTCGGCGTCGGCCGCCGGCAGCCAGGCCGAGAACGTACTGCCCTCGCCCGGCCGGCTGTGAACCGAGACGTGGCCGCCTTGAGCCTCGACGAGCAGCCGGGTGACGGCGAGGCCGAGGCCCGTGCCCGAGCGCTGGCCGCCGGAGGCCTGAAAGAACTCCTCGAACACTTTCCGCTGGTCTTCGGCGCTGAGGCCGGGTCCGGCGTCTGAGACCTCGACTCGGACGCCGCCGTGGGCATAACGCAGGCGGATCACGACGGTCCCGGCCCGCGGACTGTGCTTGATCGCGTTCGAGAGGAAGTTGAGCATGACCTGCCTGAGCCGGGTGGGATCGAGCATGACCCGCCCGCTGTCGGGCGCATCGAGCTCGAGGGCAACCTTGCGGCGGGCGGCCTGGGGGTGCAGCGCGGCGACGCAGCCCCGGGTCACGGACGCCGGATCGGTCGGGGCGGTCTCCAGGTGCAGGTGTCCGGCCTCGACCCGAGCTATGTCGAGCAGTTCGTCGATCAGAGCCAGCAGATGCCGGCCGCTGTCGCGGATGACCTCAAGGTGCTCGTGCTGACGGTCGTCCAGCGCGCCGAACCGACCCGAAGCCATGAGCTCCGAATACCCGATCACCGCGCTCAGCGGGTTGCGCAGCTCGTGGGACAGATTGGCCACGAAGCGATTCTTGGCGGTGCTGGCCGTCTCGAGCTCACGGTTGCGCTCAGCCAGGACCCGGTTGACTCGAGCCAGCTCATCGCTGCGGGTGAGCAGACGCGCCAGGAGTGCGAGGCCGGCTGACGCGGTGACGCCGAGGCCGGCCAGGAGAACGAGAGCCAGGCCTCCGACGTCACGGCCGCCGCTCGCCGTGGCATGGCTGAGGGCCAGATCCAGACTGCCCAAGCTGCCGACGATTGCCAGGCCCGGGCCGGTTATCAACATCAGGCCTCGGGACACGGGTCGCATCGCGGGGAATCTGACCACAGGAGGTCAGGCCCAGCGCGACGGAGGCAGTTTCCTGCAGACTCTCAGCCGACTACCTACCGCCGGGCCGGTAGTTATCCGCGATATGACAACCCAGCCGCTAACTGGGATCGTGCGCCTCGGCCTGCAGGCGAGCTCGCAGGGGCGGCCAGACCCGCTGCAAATGGGCGGCGGCGGCGCGTGCGGCCGTGGGATCGGCGTGCCGCGCGGCCAGCTCAGCCTCGTTGAGTGCGCTCAGGAGGGGACCGGCGTTCAGCATCAGCGCGCTGTTGCGGCCTGCATGCGCCGCGTGTTCGGCCGAGACCCAGTCGCCGGCACCTATCGCGGCCTCCAGCTGATCGGCGGCCCGGGTGAGCTCAGCCAGCAGCGTGGCGATGATCGCCGGCAGTTCGGCCTCGAGCAGCGGCTGCAGCTCCCGAAGGCGACGGAGGTCGAACTCGGGGTCCGCGCCAGACAAATCAGGGATGCAGGAGGTGACGTAGCCGGCGGGCGAAGCCGCCGAGGTGGTCCTGGCGAAGGCTGCCCAGGCCGGTGACGCCGAGGAAGGTCACGAACAGCCCGGCCAGCAGCGCGAGCGTGGCCAGCACGATCGGCCAGTGGGCCTCGAGCTTCTCGCGTCCGGAGCTCAACAACCGCTGCGCGTTGGGTCCGGCAAAGGTGAGCGTGGCCACGATGGCAAGGAGCGGGGCCACGAAGCAGACGTTGAAGAGCACGAGGAGCATCACCTGGCGAACGATGCCCTGGCCCGAACCGACGATGGCCGCGATGACCGCGAAATAGGGGAAGGCCGTGGGCAGTTCGACCGCCGTGATCGTTGCACCGAGCAATGCGCTCGAGCGTCTCTCAGCGCGAACCTGGGGCGGGGGCTCCCGCCGGCCGAGACGGTCACGGTAGCCCCACAGGAAGAACGCCGCGCTGAGCATGGCCACGCCGGCCAGCAGTTCCAGGGCGTAGCTCAGGCGCTTGCCTGGATGCGGGACGAGCGTCAGCAGGAGTTCGCCTGGCCCGAGCGCGATGATCACACCGCCAACCAGATAGACCGCGAACACCGCACCCGTAAACCGGATTACCTTGCCCCGAGCGCCCTCGGAGCTGGCCAGATAGAGGGCGGGCGCAATGGTCGTCGGGTTGACCGAATCCGCGATGCCGATGGAGATGCACAGTCCGATCAGCCGGAGCATGGGCCCCATTGTTGCCGAGCTGCCGGGGAGTCAGCCGCTCGCGTGCGTGCGGGCCGCCGGTGGAGTCAGCCGCTTGCGTGCGTGCGGGCAGCAGGTGGAGTCGGGCGCTTGCGTGCGTGCGCAGCCGCTCGCGTGGGCGAGCAGCCTGTGGAGTCAGCCGCTCGCGTGGGCGCGCAGTCGTGGCCCGATCCCGGTGTCCCGCTACACTCAGCACCGGCGCCGGGCGGCGTTCGTTCTCGCGCCCGCGGCTCGGCCGCCTGAACCCCAAGATCACCACCTGTCGGGAAACAGACCATGGCCCGTGGAGACGTTCGGATCGCTGCCACTCTCGCCTGTGAGGAGTGCAAGCGCCGCAACTACCAGACGAACAAGAGCAAGCGGAACAACCCGGAGCGGCTGCAGCTACGCAAGTACTGCCGCTGGTGCCGGCGTCACACCGCGCACCGCGAGACGCGCTAGGCCGGGTCCGGTCACACCGTGGCTCGCAACCGCAAACGTGCCAAAGAGCGGCGGAGTCGCCGCCCGGCCACCGGCCCGGCCTCTCGGCCGGGGGTGGCCACCGCGCGGGCTGACCGCGACCGGCGCGACGGCGAGCGCCTCGGCCCTGACCCTGAGCTCGAGTCGGAGGGGCTTGAGGAGACACCGGCCCCGATCGACCACGCCGCACCCGACGTCGAGCTGGCTGAGGCTCAGCTGGCTCAGCACCGCCCGGCGCCATCCGATGCCGACGATGCCGACACTGATACCGGCGAGCCCGACGAGGAGTCGGCCGCCGGAGAGCTCGCGGCCGCGAGCCCGACCGCGCCGGCGCGACGCGGGGGCACGGCGCACCGTCTGATCACCTTCCTACAAGGAAGCTGGCGTGAGCTCCAGCGGGTACAGTGGCCCGATCGCCGTCAGGTGATGCAGGCCACCGGGGTCGTGATCGGGTTCGTCATCGTGGCCGGGCTGTACCTGGGCCTGGCCGACACGGTGGCCGGCAAGCTGGTCAACCTGATCCTTAAATAACCGTCTTTAGCCTGAGAGAGAACATGTTCCGCTGGTACGTCGTCAACACCTATTCCGGTCACGAGAACAAGGTCAAACACAACCTTGAACACCGTGTCGTCTCGCTGAACCAGAAGCGTGCGGTGCGGCAGATCGTGGTGCCGACAGAGTCCGTCTCCGAGATGAAGGACAACCAGAAGGTGACGGTGGAAAAGCGGACCATGCCCGGCTACGTCCTGGTCCAGATGGACCTCAACGAGGACTCGTGGTCGCTGGTCAAGGGCACGCCCGGAGTAACCGGGTTCGTCGGTGCCTCCAACGAGCCCGTGCCGCTGACTCAGGCCGAGGTCGACCGCCTCCTGCATCAGGAGCCGGCCGAGCGCCCGCGCAGTCGCGCGCAGTTTTCCATCGGCGAGTCCGTCAAGGTCGTGTCCGGGCCCCTGTCGGATTTCTCCGGCGAAATTTCCGAGGTCAACGAGGACGCTCAGCGCCTCAAGGTGCTCGTGTCCATCTTCGGTCGTGAGACCCCGGTCGAGGTCGGCTTCGACCAGGTCAAGAAGATCTGATTCGCGCGGGCTAAGCTCAGATCTGCCATGGCAAAGAAAGTCCTCACCGAAATCAAGCTCCAGGCCGTCGGCGGCCAGGCCAGTCCGGCTCCCCCGGTGGGCCCGGCGCTGGGCCAGCACGGCGTGAACATCATGGAGTTCGTCAAGGCGTTCAACGCCCAGACGCAGTCCGACGCCGGGACCGTCATCCCCGTGGTCATCACCGTCTACGAGGACCGCTCCTTCACGTTTGTGACCAAGAGCCCTCCGGCGGCCGTGCTCATCAAGCAGGCCCTGTCACTGGACAAGGGCTCCGCTGAGCCCCACCGCGACAAGGTGGCCAAGATCACCCGTGATCAGTTGCGGGAGATTGCTGAGAAGAAGATGAAGGACCTCAACGCCAACGACGTCGAGGCGGCGGCGAACATCATTGCCGGCACCGCGCGATCGATGGGCGTCGAGGTGGTCTAGAAATGTGTTTCCGGAGGCGGTTCTGATGGCCAAGCATGGCAAGGCCTACATCGAGGCCAAGCAGCGTTTTGATCGCTCGCGCGAGTATCAGCCCGCGGAGGCGATCTCGCTTGTCAAGGAGCTGGGTAGCGCGAAGTTCAACGAGTCCGTCGAGGTTCATATCCGCACGGGCCTGAACGTCCGTCACGCCGACGAGCAGCTGCGTGGCACGATCGCTCTCCCCAACGGCCTCGGCAAGGAGGTCAAGATCGCCGTCTTCGCCCAGGGCGAAAAGGCCCGGGAGGCCGAGGAGGCCGGCGCCGACGTGGTTGGCGCCGAGGACCTGGCCCAGCGCATCCAGGACGGCTTTGACGACTTCGATGTGGCCATCGCCACGCCGGACATGATGCCCGTGGTCGGCCGCCTCGGCCGGATCCTCGGCCCGGCGGGCAAAATGCCCAACCCGAAGGTGGGCACCGTGACCATGGACGTGGCCAAGGCGGTCAGCGAGTCCAAGTCCGGCAAGGTCGAATACCGCACCGACCGCACCGCCATCGTGCACCTCGTGATCGGCAAGACCGACTTCGAGGAGCGCCTGCTGCTCGAGAACTACGCCGCCGTCATCGAGGAGCTCATCCGCGCCAAGCCTTCCGCGGCCAAGGGTCGCTATATCCGTTCGGTCACCGTGGCCTCGACCATGAGCCCGGGCATCAAGATCGACCCGTCGCGCACGCGCGACATCGTCGAGGAGCCGGTCGCCGCCTAGTACGGCCGAAGGCAACTACGTTCGAGGTCAGACGGATGGATCGGCGTTCGTGGCTAGGACGCAGTGAGGGAGCGTGCCCGTGGCACGTGACCGAACGAGGACGCCGCCACGGGCGGCGAGACGCCGACTGGACCGAACGGAATTGCCAGAGGTCGTACTAATATCCTCCGCCAGACAGAGATACGCCCCAGACCTCCGGCCGCTTAGCGCGTAAGACCGGGGCAGGCGAGCCTCGAACACGCTGGCTGGTCGCACCCCGTTTAGCCCGCATCTGATCGACGCCCGCCTTGATCAAGGTGGGCGTTTTTTCGTGAGAGAGAGCCAGATATGAACAAAGATCAGAAAGCCGCTGTCGTCGATGAGATCGCCGAGCAGATCGGGGAAGCCGAGGCGATCTTCGCCGTGGACTACCGCGGCATCACCGTGACTCAGGTCGCGGACCTGCGCGGGCGCCTGCGCGAGGCCGATGCCCGCTTCCGGGTCGTCAAGAACTCGCTCTCCGAACGCGCTGCTGACAAGGCCGGCGTGGAGGACCTCAAGCCGATGCTGGTCGGGCCAACGGCGCTGACCCTGGTCCGGGGCGACGCCGCCCTGGCCGCCAAGGCGCTTAACGACGCCGCGCGCCAGTTCAACCTCCTCGAGTTCAAGGGCGGTCTGCTCAACGGAGACGTGCTCAGCGGCGACGACGTGCGCTCGATCGGCCGGCTCCCGTCCCGCGAGGTCCTCTACGCCCAGCTCGTGGGTACCGTCGCCGCCCCGCTGACCGGCCTGGCCCGCACCCTCAACGCGCTGATCTCCGGGCTGGCTATCCAGCTGCAGGCGATCGCCGACCAGGAGCTCGTGAGCGGCGAGGCGCCGGCTGCCGCTGCTGAGCCCGAGCCGCCGGCTGCGGTTGCCGCCGAGCCCGAGGCGCCGGCTGCGGTTGCGGCCGAGCCCGAGGCGCCGGCTGCAGTTGCGACTGAGCCCGAGGCGCCGGCTGCGGCTGTGACTGAGCCCGAGGCGCCGACTGCGGCTGTGACTGAGCCCGAGGCGCCGGCTGCGGCTGCGACTGAGCCCGAGGCGCCGGCTGAGCCGGTGACTGAGCCCGAGGCGCCGGCTGAGCCTGAGGCCACTGCCGCTGAGCCGGAAGCCCCTTCCGAGGCCCCGGCCGAGGCGGAAGCTGAAATCGCCGCCGAGCCCGCTGCGGCGGCAACCGAATCTGACGAAACTCAAGACCGCGCGGACGCGGATCCGTCCGACGCATAAGGAGGAACCATGGCCACCAGTACCCAAGAATGGATTGACGAGCTCAAGACGATCTCCGTCCTCGAGCTGTCCGAGCGCATCAAGGCCCTCGAGGAGGCCTTCGGCGTCTCGGCGGCCGCGGTCGCTGCCGCCGCTCCGGCCGGCGCCGGCGCTGCCGACGGCGGCGCGGAGGCCGCTGAGGAGCAGTCGAGCTTCGACGTCGTGCTCACGGGCGCCGGCGACAAGAAGATCCAGGTCATCAAGGTGGTTCGTGCCGCCACCGGCCTGGGCCTCAAGGAGGCCAAGGCGCTCGTCGACGAGGCTCCCAAGCCCGTCAAGGAGGGCGTTGAGAAGGGCGAGGCCGACAAGCTCAAGGCCGACCTCGAGGAGGCCGGCGCCTCCGTCGAGCTCAAGTAACCGGGCTCGTCTCCGCTTTCGTCGTTCGCGCGGCCCGCACCCTCTGGGGTGCGGGCCGCGTTGCGTGTTAACGGAGTGGGTGCGGGCCGCGTTTGCTTGTTAACGGAGGTCTCGGGCCCCGCAGTCCCGCGCCAGCGGGAGGTTGCGTCGCCCCGGTTCGGGTTCTGAGGAACCTCCGTCCCAAAGTTGCATATATGGCAACTATGGGACGGAGGTCCCGCCCCGGGCCCGCGGCGCCCGCAGGCTCCCGCTCCGGGAGGAGCGCGACGCGGCCGCTGAGGCTCCCCCGGCCCTGGGCGCGCGGCGCGGCGGCCTGAGGTTCCCCCCGCCCGCGAGGAGCGCGGCACGGCCGGCGGCCACGCCACCGGTCCCGGGGGAAGCGCGGCCTGGCGGCCGGGGCACGACCCCCGTGCGGGGCCCCGGGCCTCGCGCCGGCGTCAACCCGGCGTTTCGCTCCTTCGAAATCTCTTCGTCCGATCTGAGGGTTGTGTTGTGATCCGGCGCTGAGATGTGCCCCATGACCATTCAATCCCAGCTCCCCCACCCGCCGAGCGGCTCCGCCCAGGCCGAACACCCCACCCGTGGGATGCCGGCTGGGACGCCCCTCAGCGCCGACGGCTTCGCCCTTCTGGACCACCGGACGCGTAGCCGCAGCGTCGCCCTCGGCGACGCAGCCCCGGGCCGTTACCTGGCCATCGAAAACGGTGAGGAGGTTCGCCTCATCCCCCTGCATCGGCCGATCATCCATATCGGTCGCGGGCTCACCTCGGACGTGCGTCTCGAGGACCCCCAGGTGTCACGGCGCCACGCGATCATCGCCCAGCGCGGCGACGCCACCCGAGTGCTCGACGACCGCAGCTCCGCCGGCACGTTCCTCAACGGCCGTCAGGTGACGGTGGCCTATCTGGCCGACGGTGACGTGCTCCGTGTCGGCCGGGTCGTTCTGCGCTTCGTCGTAGTTGCGCCCCAGATCAAGCCGGCGCCCGTTCTGCGCCGGATCCCGTTGCCGGTGCGCGCGCCCGGCGGACTCGTGGCCGGTTCCGCCGCCTGAGAGGGGTTCGCGCCAGGCGCCGCCGGTTCGCGCCAGGCGCCGCCGGTGCGCGCTCGGAGTCGTTCGGTGACCGTCAACGGCGCCAGATGACTCCGAGTCACCGGCGTCCGGCGGCGGTCGCGGCGCCCAGCGCAAAGGGGCCTGTACCTCGGGCCAGGGTTCATACCGTGCTTGCCCCCCTGCGATTTACCCCCTACACTGCGGCGGGTCAGCCGATAGTCGTAGCCGTCCACACCATGCGGAGCCGCGCCACATACGCGGTCGCCGAGGACGGGGTCCGTGAGAGCTGAACGGTCCTACACAGGGCGCCAATGCCGTGTGCTATCTTCGCTGGTCGCGCTCTCTCAAGCCTGAACAGCTTGCGTCAGCGCCCAGCTCGCTCACTCTCGACCGCCTCGAGGAGTCGCCGTCTTGGCAACCACTCATGCCCCCCGGACGCGCCGTAGTTTCGCGCGTCTGAACAAGGTCCTTGAAGTCCCCAACCTCATTGATATTCAGCGCAAGTCCTTTTTCTGGCTGACCGACCCCAACGGGGGCGGCCTGCGCGAGACGATTGACGACATCTCGCCGATCGAGGACTACACCGGTAACCTCGCCGTCCAGTTCGGCGAATTCACCTTCGACGAGCCTGTCGCCAGCCTGGAGCAGTGCCGCGAGAAGGATTTGACGTACGCCCGCCCCCTGACCGTCACGGTCGCCTTCATCAACCGTGAGACGGGTGAAATCCGCGAGCAGTCAGTGTTCATGGGTGATTTCCCCTGGATGACCGAGCGCGGCACATTCATCATCAACGGCACCGAGCGCGTGGTTGTCACGCAGCTCGTCCGTTCCCCCGGCGCCTATGTGATGGAGCCGAAGGACCGCGAGAAGCAGGTCTTCATCGCCAACCTGATGCCGGCTCGGGGTTCCTGGCTCGAACTCGAGATTGACAAGAAGGGCCGCGTCTACGTCCGGATCGACCGCAAGCGCAAGCTGCCGGTCACTGTGCTGCTGCGCGCGATGGGCTACGCGTCGGATGAGGAGATCCTCAACCTGTTCGACAACAGCCTGTACATCCGCAACACGGTCGACGCCGACCCCGAGGTCACGCGTACCGAGGACGGCGCGCTGATCGAGCTGTTCAAGAAGCAGCGCCCGGGCGAGCCGCCGTCGATTGACGCGGCGCGCTCATTGCTCAACCAGCTGTTCTTCGATCCCAAGCGCTACGACCTCACGCGGGTCGGTCGCTACAAGCTCAATTCGCGGCTGAACCTCGACATCGATCTCGACACCCGCACCCTGACCCATGACGACATCATCGCCCTGGTCAAGGAGCTTGTCTCGCTGCCGCGCATCCTCGGCATGTCCGATGAGCTGCCTGAGGACCCCAACGCCGACTACGCCGCTGAGGCGGCGTCGATGCCCCGCGAGCCGATTCAGGATCACCTCGACGAGTACGAGCACTTCGGCAACCGCCGCCTGCGCACCGTCGGCGAGCTGATCCAGGAGGCCTTCCGGATCGGCCTCTACCGGATGGAGCGGGTCGTTCGTGAGCGCCTGACCACAGAGGACGCGGACACGATCACCCCGCAGACGATCGTCAACATCCGCCCGGTCGTGGCGGCGCTCAAGGAGTTCTTCGGCTCCAGCCAGCTCTCGCAGTTCATGGACCAGACCAATTCGCTGTCCGGCCTGACCCACCGCCGCCGGCTGAGTGCCCTGGGCGCGGGCGGCCTGACTCGCGAGCGCGCGCCGATCGAGGTGCGCGACGTGCATCCCACCCATTACGGCCGCATGTGCCCGATCGAGACCCCTGAGGGTCCGAACATCGGTCTCATCGGCTCGCTGTCCTCCTACGCCGAAATCTCCGAGCACGGCTTCGTGACGACGCCCTACCGGGTGGTCACGGGCGGCACGGTGACGGACGAGATCGTTCGCATCGACGCCACTCAGGAGGAGGAGCGGATCATCGCTCAGGCCAACACTCCGGTGGACGCCAGCGGCAAGCTGGCCGGCGACGAGATCCTCTGCCGCACCCAGGCGGGTCAGTACGTCACGGTGGCGCCGGAGGAGGTCGATCTGATCGATGTCTCGCCCGAGCAGATCTGGTCTGTGGCCACGGCCATGATCCCGTTCCTCGAGCACGACGACGCCAACCGCGCCCTCATGGGCTCCAACATGCAACGCCAGGCCGTGCCGCTGCTGGTCACCGACGCTCCGCTGGTCGGTACCGGCATGGAGCGCCGCGCGGCCATCGATACCGGTGACGTCGCCGTCGCCCGTGATGCCGGCACCGTGTCCTACGTGGACGCCGAGCAGATCGTCGTCGACGGCACGACCGGGGCCGAGGAGTACCCGCTCCAGAAGTTCATGCGCTCCAACCAGGGCACGCTGATCCATCAGAAGCCGATCGTCGATGTGGGCACCGAGGTGACCGAAGGCGACGTGCTGGCTGACGGCTCGGCCAGCGATATGGGGGAGATGGCGCTGGGCAAGAACCTGCTCGTCGCCTTCATGTCCTGGGAGGGCTACAACTTCGAGGACGCGATCATTCTCTCCAAGCGCCTGGTCCAGGACGACGAGCTCACCTCGATCCACATCGAGGAGTACGAGATCGACGCCCGCACGACCAAGCTCGGCGATGAGGAGATCACCCGCGACATCCCGAACCGTTCCGAGGAGTCGCTGCGCAACCTCGATGACCGCGGCATCGTCCGCATCGGCGCCGAGGTCCAGTCCGGCGACCTGCTCGTCGGCAAGGTGACGCCCAAGGGCGAGACCGAGCTGACCGCGGAGGAGAAGCTGATCCGGGCCATCTTCAAGGAGAAGGCCAGGGAAGTTCGCGACACCTCGCTCAAGGTTCCACACGGTGAGGGTGGCGTCGTTATCGACGTCAAGACCTTCAGCCGCGACGACGGCGACGATCTGCCGCCCGGCGTCAATGACCTCGTGCGTGTGTTCGTGGCCAAGAAGCGCAAGATCTCCGAGGGCGACAAGCTCGCCGGCCGCCACGGCAACAAGGGCGTCATCTCGAAGATCGTCGACCAGCAGGACATGCCGTTCCTGGAGGATGGAACGCCGGTTGACGTGATCCTCAACCCGCTCGGGGTACCGAGCCGCATGAACGTCGGTCAGATCCTCGAGACCCACCTCGGGTGGGTGGCCGCCAATGGCTGGTACGAGGATGGCTCGGAGGCCCGCAAGC
>JAXDGI010000199.1:0-2954 GCA_034665145.1 Solirubrobacteraceae bacterium | reverse complement strand
GCGACCTTGGGGACGGCGCGGTGCCCTTGGTCCTGCTCCAGCACTTCCGCGGCAATCTCGACTACTGGGACCCGGCGCTGATCGACGCGCTCGCAGTGCGACGGCGAGTGATCGTGTTCGACAATGCGGGCGTCGGCGGTTCCAGCGGAACCACGCCGAGCACCGTGAGACAGAAGGCCCGCGACGCGATCGCATTCCACGCGGCGATCGAACTCGATCAGGTCGACAACCTCGGGTTCTCGCTCGGCAGCTTCATCGCACAGGAGATCGCCCTCATCCGGCCCGCGCTCGTACGGAGAATGATTCTGGCCTCCTCGGCACCAGACGGCGCGGCCGGGATGCACGGGTGGGCTCCCGAGGTGATCGACGCCGTCGGCAAGCCGGATCCGGATCCCGACGGTTACCTGCGTGTGTTCTTCGCGGCGTCGACGACCAGCCAACGTGCCGGACAGGAAGTCCTGGAGCGCATTTTCTCGAAGACGACCGGCACCGACGAGCCGACGAACTGGCACACCACTCAGCACCAGTACGACGCAGTGTGCGCGTGGGGCGAACCGAACCACGCGCGGCTCCAGCGTCTGAGCGCGATCGACCAGCCCGTGTTCATCGCCAACGGTGACAGCGACCCGATGATCCTTCCCCGCTACTCGTACTTGCTCGCCGGACTGATCCCGCGCGCATCCCTCAAGATCTACCCAGACGCGGCCCACGGATTCTTGTTCCAGCATCACGCCGAGTTCGCCGCCGATGTCGACAGGTTCCTCGGCGACGGTCCGGCGGGATCGTCAACGACCGGTGAAGCCGTCGCGCGAGTTCCGGAGGAACCAACATGATGGCTCGCAGACGCACACTCGTCGCCGCCACGGTCCTCGCGTCCCTCGCACTCGTCACTGCCGCATGTGGCAGTAGCAGTGGACGGAGTGCGGCCGCGTCGGCGGCGGCCGGCACGTCCAAGCCCGCATCCGCGGGCACCGTCGCGGTCGCGAGCAGCAACCTCGGGGACATCCTGGTCGACGCGCAGGGTCGCACGATCTACCTCTTCGGCGCTGATACCGGCACGAAGAGCGCCTGCTCAGGTGCCTGCGCCGTGAACTGGCCGCCGCTCGTTACGAGCGGCACTCCGACGGTCGGAAACGGCGCCGCCACGTCATTGGTCGGGACCGCGACACGTTCCGGGGGAGAACAGCAGGTCATCTACAACGGCCATCCGCTGTACCTCTTCTCCGGCGACCAGAAGGCCGGTGACACGAACGGTCAGGGTGTCAACGCGTTCGGCGGCAGCTGGTACGCCCTCACCGCTGCCGGCAACCAGGTCACCGCGACCCCACCAAGCACCGGCCCCAGCAACGGCTACTAACGAAAGGAAACCAACATGCCGCACGTCACCGTCGGAACCGAGAACGACACCCCGATCGAGATCCATTACGAAGACCACGGCCGCGGAAGGAAGTAAGAGGGCAGGGCCATTGTCGCCGGGACGGCTTTTGTCTGGTGTTCAGCGGCTCACTTTTGTAGACCGTGGGCTTGAGGGGAGCGTCGTCGGGCCCCTTCACGTATGGGGAAATCCAGATGACCTTGTGGGTCTGCTCAGAGCGATACCATTGGTTGCGGAAGTGCCCCGAGACCAGCAAGCGGTGCCGGTACTCTCGCCCTGAGCCGAGCGAATGCTGCTCCCCATGGGCCTCCGTCCGGAGAAGCACGAATCGCACAGCATCTTCGAGGCCGCGAGTTCGAATCTCCTCCGCTTCACAACTGAAAGCGCAGGTCAGGGGCAGTTCCCTTCTTCGCACCCGGAAGCTGCCGGACCGAATGGCCGTCATCTGGCCGTCCGGCGGAAGCGCTGGGAAGCCCGAGGCCCTCGGAGAACGAGGCCCACGCATCCGAGTCCTGCCCACGCCGGGTCCGTCAATCCCGCCGGCGAGGTGGTCCCGGTCTGCACCGACCCCGGACGTCACCCCAGGCCGAGCCGATTATCCACCCCGGCTTTGAACTCTCCCCCGAGCAGCGGAGCGAGAGCGCGACCGGGCCCACCGGGAAGCCCTGAACTCGGCGGCGGAAGCCCGGAGAGCCTACCTCGCCCAGCTGCTCACCCACCGGATCGCCAAGGGGGAGGTGGCCGAGCACCTCGCCTTGGGGTCCTCGTCGGAGCGGGCGGCACCCTCTCCTCGGAGGACTACGAGACCGCCTGGGGACTGCTGGACGTCGCCGACCAGGAGGTGGAGGACGGACACGACGTGCAGGAGGCCCTCATCACCTGCGCGGCCGGGGGAGCGGATCAGGCACTCCAGGCCGGGCTGGCCTTGGCCTTCGCCCTGAGCGAGGGATTCCTGTCGTCGACCTGGAACGCCCACTGGAGCCGGGCACGAGCGCACCTCACGTTCCTGGAGCGACACGGCAACGTGCTCAGCGAGGCGGAGCGCCGGGAGCTCCACGAGCTCGCCCACGAGGACAGGGGCGAGACGCCGGAGTCAGAGCCGGGGGAGTAGGCGCTGCACGCTCGCCGATCAGATCGGGCCCGTCCGGGATCTCCTGGGCGGGCCCTTCGCTTTGCACGGACCGGCTGACCTCAGCCTCAGACAGGCTGCGTCTACCGGCCTACGATTCCAGGTAGCCGGTAGGCGAGTTGGCCGCTAACCGTGAAGACGCAGCGATGACGAGCGACGATCCTGACGCAATGACGGTGCCACTTCCTGCGCGGCAGCGCAGTATCGCTCTGCTCGAGGATCTCCTGCGAAACGGGCTCGGCCACGGCGGCCCGCCGTCGGAATGTGTCGAACTCGTTACTTCTGTTGGACTTGTCATCCTCACGCCAGCCCCGCTCGTTCGCGGGCGCGTAACGACGGTGCTGCTGTTGCGGCTGCTCAACAGATGGCCTGCTGAGGAGGCGATGGACACGTCTACTTCTCTTACGTCACCGGAACGCGACAACAAGCAGTCTCGCTACGGTAAGGAGG
>JAXDGI010000198.1:0-2558 GCA_034665145.1 Solirubrobacteraceae bacterium | reverse complement strand
CGGTCGCCCTCGAGTCCATGCCCGCCGATGGCCCGAACCGCGTCGAGGGTCCGCGCCGGCTCTCCCGCCGACCCGGCGACGCAGATCGCGTCGACCGACCCCGCGGTAGCCGGCGCCACCGGCCGGGCCGGCCGGGCCAGCGCGATGTCCGCGGCGGCTACAAGGAATCCGTCGGCGATCCAATCGGATTGGAACTCGTCATGGCGGGCCGGATCCCAAACCACTCCGGAGGGCACTCCGAACATCACCACCGAGCGGGCCGCCCCGGGTGAATCGGGATGGGAGCGGGCGATCCACGGCCCGGGCCAGGAGAACGAGGAGGGATTGGCCACGGCCGCCAGACCCAGGCCGAGCCCGCCGAGCCAGCGCGTGACCGTCCAACCGGTGGCGGCGTCCTCCCCCCGCGCCGGGCGGGCGATGGCTTCGAATGGCGACTCGATGATCGTGGCCAGGCAGGCCAGGAACGACGCCGCCGCGAGGGGGACAGAGTCAGCGTCCGGTGGAATCGTTACCTCACGCATCAGAGCGGGATCGTTGCATCCCTCGGCCGGCTATGAATCGGCGGTGCTCCGGTGGCCCCCTCGGGCCGGCGCGGTGGTCGCGTCGAGGAATACCTCGGTGACGTCGGGGACGACCTCGCGCAGGCGCTGGTCGATGGCTTCGGAGACCTGCTCCACCTCCTCGTCCTCAAGCCCATCGGCGAAGTCGACCCGCGCCGCGACCAGGAGCGAGTTGGGCCCCAGCACCATCGTGAGCAGCTCGACGACCTTCTCGATCTGGCTGAACCCGCGGAGCGCCCGCTCCAGGGCGGCGCGCTCGTCAGGACGCGCCGCGGCGCCGACCAGCAGCTCGGAGGTGTCACGACCGATCCAGACCGCCACGCCGATCAGCAGCGCCCCGATGGCAATCGAGGCGGCAGGGTCGAACACCGACGAACCGGTGAGCTGGTCGATCAGGATGCCGGTGAACGCGAGCACTATCCCGGCCACCGCTGCGGTGTCCTCGGAGAGGACCATCTTGAGGTTAGGGTCGCGGCTCTGCCGCACGTATTGCAGGAGCGGTAGCTGGACCTCGCTCGCCTCTCGTCGCGTCTGACGGACCGCCCGCAACCAGGAGCCGCCCTCGGCGATCAGCGAGACGGCCAACGTGACGTACGCGGCCGCGTATCCACTCGCCTCGCCGCCCGTCAGCAGCTGGTAGATGCCGTATCCGATCGCGAACACCGCCCCCGCGAGGAACATCGCCACCGCCGCCACGAAGGTCCAAAGGAACCGCATGCGCCCGTATCCGAAGGGCTGCTCGGGCGTCGGCTCTCGTTCGGAGAGGGCGATTGACACGAGCAGGAACCCCTGATTGACGGTGTCCGCCAGCGAGTGGGCGGCCTCCGCCAGCATCGCCGCCGACCCGCTGATCAATCCGCCGGCCAACTTCGCGAGCATCACCGCCGCATTGGCGGCGAGCGCGACCAGGACCGTCCTGCGGCTGGCGCGCCCGGAGCGGCGTGACCGCACCGCGCTGCGCCGGCTCGTCCAGGTCCCCACCTCGGTGTTCGCGGTCGCCACGCTCAACGGCTACCCACGCGAACTGGGGTTCACGCCGACCTGTCGCGGCGGCCTCAGGCCCGGGCCAGCCCCAGCGCCGCCGCGGTCACGATCGAGGCACCGCGGCTATCGCCGATCAGACCCGGCTCCATCCGGTTCATCACGTAGGCGACTGTGATGCGGGCGTCGAGGTCGTTGAACACCAGCGAGCCACCGTACCCGCCCCACGCGCAGGATCGAGCGCCCATCGGCATCGTCTCGCTCGCCAGCCCGAAGCCCATACCGAAGCGAATCGGCACCCGGAGCACCAGATCACGCCCGCTGCCCTGCTCCTCGAAGATCGCCGCCACGCCCCCCTCGGAGACCAGGCGAGTGCCGGCGACCTCCCCCCCGCAGGCGATCACCGACTGGATCGCCGCCACCGAACGGGCGTTGCCGTGTCCGTTGGCGGCCGGGATCTCGGCTCGCTGCCACCACTCCTGGGCGGTTACCTCGCCGGTGATCAGCGGGTTGCTGAGGGTGCGCCGGCCGATCTCGGAAAGCCGAGCGCCGAACCTCTCGGCGGCTGGCGGCGGGATCAGCGGGGCGACCCGCGCGTCCGCTTCGGCTGGGAGGCCGATGTGAAAATCGGCATCGAGCGGACCCGCCACGGTCTGCTTGAAGAACTCGCCCAGGGTCTGTCCGGTGATGCGCCGGACCACCTCCCCGATGAGGTAACCCTGGGTCACCGCGTGATAGCCGGGTCCGCTGCCCGGCTCCCACCACGGAACCTGCGCGGCCAGCATGGAGGTGCAGCGGTCCCAGTCCGCCAGCTGCTCGAGCGCAAGCGACTCCTCCCACCCGGACAGGCCCGAGGTGTGACCGAGCAGCTGACGCACTTCCACCCGCTCCTTGCCACTCTGCGCGAACTCCGGCCAGTACCGCGCCACCGGCGCGCCGAGGTCGAGCTCGCCGCGATCGGCCAGGATCAGAGCGCACAGCGCCGTCATGGTCTTGGTGGTCGAGAACACGTTGACG
>JAXDGI010000197.1:0-16744 GCA_034665145.1 Solirubrobacteraceae bacterium | reverse complement strand
AGCTGGGGCCTGCCGGTAGCTCCGCTCGCGGGTCAAAAGCCGGTGTGTTCCCAGAGGCGCTGGGCGAGGGCTCGCTGAACCATGGCGATGTAGCCCTCCTGGCCAGCATTGCGCCACGGGTAGGGCTCGTACCATCCGCCGATGCTCGCCCATGACTGTCCGGCGCGATACCCGTGGCCGCACCACTGGCAGTCGCCGTCGTAGAAGAAGCGGACCTTGGCCGCGTACAGGTCAAGGGCAAAGGCGGTGCTCTTCCACCTCAGCGGTTCGCTACCGGGGTCATCGCTCCCGTCGGGCCTCCACTTCACCTGCGAGATCCCCATCGACTCATAGACCGCGGCGCTCCCGGGGATACGCGCGGAGGGTGGATAGCGGGCGTACCAGCTGGTCGGGACGAGGGCGCGATCTCCTGCGTCGGGCTGGTGCCACCACGACTCGACGGCCATCTGGGCCCGGATCCAGTCCTCCGGGATACCCCATTTGTGCGCCACCCACTGGATCAAATCGTCCGTGGAGGGGGATCGGAGCCCGGAACGCCCGGTGACGAACCGGCGCTCCGGCACGTCGGTAGCCGCCGGCCGCCCGGACGCGTCACGCGCCGCGTAGAAGGCACGTAATTGCGCATTGGTGGGCACGTACGCGTTGGCGGCAGCATTGGCGGACCGATTCTCTGGTCGCGGGGTGATGAGGGCAGCCGCGCGGGCGTCAGACAGCGGCGGCGTCCCCGGCGGCGCCCACCGATCCTGCCTGGCTGTGCTCGGCTCTTGTCTGGAGCCGAGCGTCGGGTTGGCCGGCGCGGCGAGCAGCGCCACCAGCCCGAGAGCGGCGGCACCGACGATCGCGAGGGTGGCGATGGTCCGGATCGCCGGCCCCCGGGTCCGGGCTCAGAAGCCGGGGCGGGCCCAGACCCGCCCGGCGAGATAACCCTTCACTTGGGTGATGTACCAGTGCTGGCCACTGTTGTTCCACGGGGTGGGCTCGTACCAGCCGCCGATGCTGTTCCAGGCCTGACCCCGGCTGTAGCCCGCGCCGCACCAGCTGCAGTCGCCGTTGTAGAAGAAGCGGACCTTGGCCGCGTACAGGTCGAGGGCAAAGGCGGTGCTCTTCCAACGCAGTGGTTCGCTGCCGGGATCCTCGCTGCCGTCCGGGATCCATTTGACCTGGGAGATCCCCATCGATGAAAAGACGCGGTTGTGGCTCCGTCGGGCCTGCTTGGGATAGCGCCGATACCAGCGAGCCGAGACCGTCGCCTCGTCGCCGAGGTCGTTTTGGCGCCACCACGATTCCTGGGCCAGCTGCGCTCGGATCCAGTCCTCCGGGATCCCCCACTTGTGGGCTACCCACTGGATCAGGTCATCGGTCGATGGATGCCGCAGCCCGGACCGCCCGGTTACGTACCTGAACTCCCGCACGCCCTGATCGACCACGCCGTACTGGTCGCGGGCCGAATGGAAGGCTCGCAGCTGCGCTGCCGAGGGCACGTAAGCGTTAGCCCGCGCATTTCCGGGCCTGAGCTCCCGGTGATGGACGACCAGCGATGCCGCCCGGGCGTCCGACAGCGGTCGCCGCCCCGGGGGCGCCCACGTGGTCTGCGCCCCGAATCGGAGCGAAGGGCCGACGGCAACAGAGCGGGTTGACGCCGGCGCGGCGAGGGCGAGGCTCACGGTGCCGATCAGGCCCGTCCCGATGATCACAACGACGGCGCGGATCATTCGCACTGCGACGCGGAGTCTAGTCGCGCAGAGGATGTCTCCGGGCGTTCGTAGCGGATAAAGCACATGGCCAGGAGCACGCCCATCGTGGCCGTGATCGTGTCGCTGTTGAAGCTGGGGAAGGTCAGGCTTGAGAGACACAACACGAGCAGGCCACCCTGCGCCGCGACCCGGAGGGCCCGCGCGTCCCGATCTCGCTCAGGCCGGGCGGGCGAAACCACCGCCCAGGCCAGAAGGCCGAATAACAGCGCCGCCTGCAGAACACCGAGCTTCCAGATGATCCACAGGTACCCGTTGTGGGCAAACCAGGTGGCCCGCGGTCGTACCTGCTCCCAGGGCTGGCCCCAATACATCGTGTCGCCCAGCCCTGATCCCGCCAGGGGCTGCGCGCGCACCTTGCGCATGACGTGCTGGGTCTCAACGACCCGATAGCGCACCGAGTTGTCGCTGGTGGCTTGGCCCAGCGTCAGGGCTCGGGCTTCGATCTTGGTCAAATCAGCGGGGAAGGCGGCGGCCAGCACGCCGAGGGTCAGCAGGCCGGTGATCACCAGCGTCACCACAGCCCGTAGGCGGCGGCCCCGGCCCATCTTCACGGCCACGAAGGCCAGCGCCACGATCGTTGTCAGCCAGAATGTCCGCTCGTAGGTCAGCATCAGACAGAACAGGTTCAAGACGAGCACGGCGATGACCGCCCCTCGTCGATAGCCACGACCAGCCCGGCCGGCCAGGAGCACGGCGGTGGCCATGACGACCGCCACCGGATAGCCATACAGGCCGCCGTGCAGCTGTCCGCTGCCGGATGCGGCGAAGCCTGCCGTGGCCCGCAACCCCACGTCGACGTTCTCGCCGAAGCTGATGCCAAGGGCCCAGACGACCAGGCCATAGAGCCCCAGGAGGAGGCCCACGACAACGAGCCCTTGTCCCATCCTCTGCCGGCCCCTCGCGTCATCGAGAATGGGCACGGCGAGCAACAGCGCGCCGAACCCGAGCAGCGTCCGTGCCTCATCACCGGTCTGGCTCCCGTTATGGCCCGCGGACAGGCCATGGATGACCTGCAGCAGTGTGGCCACCATGAAGGCGAACATGAGCCCGACGGCCAGCAGGCGCCGAAACTCCAGTCGCTTGCGCATCAGCGTGTCCGAGGCCCGCAGCAGGCCCGTGAGCAGCAAGGCGTCGGACGGGAGGAGATGGGACCCGAGGCGGTGCTGGAGCGTGTAGCCGATGACGGCGGTGATCACCAGCAGGAGCGACAGATGGGTCACCGGGGCAGCGAAGGCGAAGATGACCAGGGCCAGGCCGAGTAAGGGCGCCAGCGCAATGAGCGGCTGCACGGCCACGACTGCACCGGCGGCACAGGCCAGGGCGGCGACGGCCAGGCCCCACAGCGCCGCCCGGGTCGCTCCGCCGCGGCCGGCTCTGAGAACGCCGCGGGCCTGGAGGGTGTCTGCGTACACGCTCATCGTGGTCACGGGGTTGACAGGACGCCCCGCGTGCGGTGCAGCGCAAGCATCGCGCGCCGGCGGATGCGCCGGAGCTCATCGGTGCGAATGTGGGCCCGAACCTCCGGGTCGGCTCGGGGCATTCCGTGCAGCGGCGCGGAGAGCCAGCCGACCAAATAGTTAAGAGCACCGACCAGCCCGGGGGGACCGGTCACGTGCCTGAGTGAAAACAGGAGCACATGCAAGGGGTGGTCGCCGAGGGCGTACGCGCCCGAGCCCGACCTCCTCAGCCCCCGGGCGACGCCGTCGTGCGAAGCGCGAGGACGCAGGTGAATCGGGTCACCGCCAGGCACAGCGAAGCTCTTGGTGCGCCAGCCGTGCATCCGCGCCTTGACCTCGTCAACGGTGTCCCAGCCCATGATGGCGGGCAGCGGCCGGATCTGTTCCCAGCACTCGCGCCGGTAGAACTTGGTCGCTCCATGGACATGATCGGCGTGGATGCGCAGCCGGGCGCGCGCCCCGGAAGGTTGATCCTCGGTCAGGTATGAGCCGGCGAGTCCGAGGCCCGGGTCCCGGACGAGCTGCCGTTCGATCTCGGCGATCGTCTCACGGTTGAGCTCAAGGTCCCCGTCGAGCTTGGCCACGACGTCCCACGGATCGGAGAGCTGTTCGAGCGCCCACATGAACGCCTTGAGCTCGTCGGCGGTGGCGAGTCGATCTCGGCGCGGGGGGCGGGGCGGGCGGTGCAGTGCCCGGGCGAACGAATGCCCCTCGGCAAAGGCATCGGCAATCGCCCCGGACCCGTCGGTGGATCCATCGTCGACCAGGAGCATGAGGTCAGGACGCCGAACCTGCCCGGCGAGCGATTCGAGAAAGCGCGGGAGAAAGGCAGCTTCGTTGAGGAAGGGCACGATCGTCACGATCCTCAATCGCCCCGACCCCGGGTCCGGGGGATCCCCCGCGCTGTCAGCCGGCGCGGCCGTCATCGTACGACGCTCGGACGTGTCCCGCGGTCAGTGTCTGTACTTCGGTCGGGGCGCGCCGGGGGCGCCGGGCTGAGGCGCCGTAACGGTCGCCTCCGTTGACGGGGATATCGAGCGGAATCACCGCCCCTCGGGCGTTGATGGTGACCGTGGACAGGCCGACGGAATCGGTGAGGACGAGGCCAAGCAGGCGCACGGCAAAGGCATCGAGAACGTCCAGCGTGTTACGCAGGGAGTCCTTGGCCGTCCAGCGGAGCCGAGCCACGAGCAGAACGCCATCGACAACGTTGGTCAGCTCCGGCGCGCCGTGCAGGCGGTGGATCGAGGGTCCGTCAATAAGGACGAAGTCACCGCGATCGCGGCCGCTCTCGACCAGGGTGCCCAGGTCGCCGCGTGCCCCGCGGTCGCCATCGGCAGTCTCCTGACCTTCGGGGGACAGCACCGAAATCAACGGATCTGAGCCATTCTCCGCGGCCGCTGCCCCGCGCAGAGCGCGATTATCTTCACCAGGGCCGCCCTGAATGATGACGACTCGATGACCCAGGCGGGCCAGTGCTCGGGCCACGCCCATGGTGACCGTCGTCTTTCCATCGCCCGCCCCGGGAGAGGTCACCATCACGCTCCGGAGCTCGTGGCGCCGACGAGCCAGGAGGACCTGTCCGGCGAGGTTGTCGTAGGCCAGCGTCAGGCGACGGCCGCCGTCCGCCGAGCCGGAACGCCGCCCCAACAATCGGGGTCGGGGGATCTCCGCCAGCACCGGGAGCCCGAAGGCGGACACGACGTCCTCGCCGTCCTTCAGGGTCCGGTTGGTGAGTTCGAGCAGGCCCACGAGGGCCGCCGCCATCAACAAACCGACCAGGGCACCGACGGCAGCCAGCACCGGGGCCGGACGCGCGCCCGAGCCGAGCGCTTGCGTGGCGCCGGCAACAATGCTGGCCCCTCCGGTCTGAGTGGCCAGAGCCGTGTCGATGTCCCGCAGTTGCCCGGCCAAAGCGGCTGCGCTCAGTCCGCCGGACGGCTGGGCCTCTGGCGCAGCGAGCTGTCGCCGGACGCTCGCCGCAGCCGCGCTCAGACCTGATCGCGCCAGGGCGCGGCGATAGCGCACATACTCGGTGGCGAACCCGTTGGCGAGAGCGCGCGCTCCGGCCGGGGTCGTCGCCGTGGCAATCACATCGACGATGTTCGAAGTGCCCTCGGGCTGCGCCGAGACGTCCGATAGCACTGAGGCCAGCGGGGTCTTGAGATGCAGCGCAGACACCACGGCCTGGCCGACGGGCCGAGAGTCCACCAGGGCAACCTTTGTGTTGATGTCGCGTTCGGGGTCGGGGTTCGGCACCAGCGTGGTGCTTGACGCCACTCCGACGAGCTGGCTGTCATCGAGGACGAGCTTGGCCGTAGCGCTGTAGTGATTGGCCCGGCCGGCCCCAAGCAGTACCGCGGCGGCGGCGGTGGCCGCCGTCAGGCAGACGAGGAGGATCAGATGGCGGCGCCCGATTTGTGCGACTCGCTGCAGGCGCTCAGCGAGAGTTGGAACACTGCTGGTATCAGTCATGGCCCCTATGTGGATCGGCCTGGTCGGACGCAGTCATATGCGTGTAGTGCACGGCATTTGCCCCGTGATGCCACCGGTTTCAACCAAGTGTCGAAGCCACCGGCGTCTGCCCTAACAACGGCTCAGCTCATCCGAACTTCCGCGCGGCGGCCCGGGCGCGAAAAAGTCCCGCCGGCCAGAGCCCGCTGGTATCTTCCCGCGGCCAGTAGTGAAACTCTGGATTGACATCGAGAATCCTCCTCAGGTTCAGTATCTGCTTCCGGTACGGGCCGCCTGTGAGGCCGCCGGCGTGGAGACGGTAATTACGGCTCGTGATTACGGCAGCACGGTGGCGATGCTGCAAGCCGCTGGGGTCGAGGCACACGTGTTCGGAAGCCGGGTGGGGAGGGCCAAGACCCGGAAGGTGCTGGCTCTGCTTGCCCGCGCGCGCCAGCTCACCGGATTGTTCGCGTCGATCGGACGGCCGGACGTGCTCCTGGCCGCATCCCGTCCGGCCGCCCTCGCCGCGTGGCGTCTGGGCATCCCCAGTCTGGTCATCGGCGACTACGAGCACGCGAGCCTGAGCCTGTACAGACTGACGGGATCAACGCTGCTCTACCCCGACGTGATCGAGCGCAGCGCGTTCCGGGGACGTGGCCTGCGCGACGCGCAGCTCGTGCCGTTCAACGGACTCAAGGAAGACCTCACCTTTGCCGACGTCGACATCGACGCGACCGCGCCATATGACCTGGGCCCGGTGTCCGACGATGCCGTCCGGGTGTTGTTCCGGCCGCCCTCGGAGACGAGCCACTATTACCACGAGGCATCGACGACGATGACCCAGCAGACCCTGGCCTGGCTTGCCCAGGCCGGGGCCCTCGTCGTGTTCTCTCCGCGCGAGCCCGAGCAGGCCGGCTACCTGCACGGTCTGCCCTGGACCCATCCCCCCGTGGTCCTCGACCGCCCGGCCCCGTTCCTCGCGTTGCTCAAGAGCGTCGACGCGGTCGTCTGCGCCGGGGGGACGATGCTGCGTGAGGCCGCTTACCTCGGCGTGCCGGCCTATACCATCCTGCAAAGCGAGATCGGCGGTGTGGATCGCTGGCTGGCGCAGATCGGACGGGTCAAGATCCTGGCCGGACCGGAGGACTTGAGTCAGATCGAGTTGGTTCGCCGCGGGTCACTGCGTCCGCTGGCCAGCAACCCGCGCCTCGTCGACGAGCTGGTGGAGCTGATTGGCGATCGTGCCGGGGCCGCCCGCACCCCGTCCCGTCACCCTGTGTGACCGACGGTCCCGTTGGTCATCGCGATGCCGCATAGCGATAGAGCGCTTCACCGGTCCCGCGACACACCCAGCCGGGTCCGCGACGGATCGCGGCGCTGAGAGCCCGCGAGGGCAGGCCCTCGCTCAGAGTGCCGGCGCCCGGGGAGAGCGTCGAGTACCGCAGAGGCCGCTCCTGTGCCCCCCACCCGTGTTTGAAGGCGCGAAGACCTTCGTTGCTGAGGTCGGTGCGGCCGAAGTCAAACCGCCGGACTCCGCGTGCGCACGCCTCTTGGATGGCCGTCCAGAAGATGAGGTGGTTGGGCCGCTGCGGGCGGCTGGCCAGCGTCGAGGCGCCGAACTTGTAGATGGTCGTGCCATACGCGGAAAGGAACAGGGCTCCGGCCACGGCTTCGTGGCCATCCGCGTCGGCGAGCAGGATGTGGGCGATGCCGGGCTCGACCAGGCGTGACCACAGCAGCTCGAAGAACCGCCGCGGCTGCACCGGCACCCCCTGCCGGCGTCGCGTGTCGGCATGCAAGGCATAGAACGCCTCGAGGTCAGCCGCGTTCGTCGCCCGCCGGACGACGACCGCCTCACGCTCGGCCCGCGCGATGTTGCGGATGACCTGGGACCGGCTGAACTGTCGCTTGACGTGATCGACATCGGCGTCGAGATCGAGTTCATGAATGACGGCGTCGGCCCCGGCCCGCCAGCCGAACCCATCGACGAGACCGCGCACCTCCAGCGTGGGCGCGCGGAGCCGGGGACGGAGGCCGGCGAGGCTCGTCACGAGCTGCTGGGCCGCGGCCGGATCGTCGGCCAGGAGCGGGCACTCATCGGTGAACGGAAGCGAGATCCAGCGGCGATGGCCGGACAGGCTGTGAACCTCGATGAAGGGAGCTCCGGCCACGAGCTGATCGTCGTCATCGGCGACCGCGATGGCAAAGCCGCGATAGCGGTAGGTCACCGCGAGGAGTTGCGCCCAGGCGGGGTGGTGGAATGGAGTGGCCCCGGGGCTCCGCGCGACGAACGCAGCCCAGCGCGGATCCTCCAGCGAGAGCACAAGTGCAGCGGGCACGGCCACGGGGTCTACACCGCCTCCCCGTGGAGGAGGCGGCGGGCCATGACGTAGGTGAGGACCGGGACTTCGAGCAGCCCAGGAAGCGGATCGTCCCAGGCAAAGATGGCGGACTCCCGCGGCCCGCGCAACGAACGCGCGTATTCCCGGACGCCGAGGCGGCGCGCCAGGAGCTGCCTGACCGCCGTCGGTGCGTCGGTCGTGAAGCGCAACCAGCCGATACCCGGGCTCGCGCACGAACCCGGCAGCGGCTCGCCGCAGACCATGAGCCACAGCAGCCAGGGAAAGTCGACCCCGGCGCGACCGCACAGGCTGTGCCAGCCCCACAGGCGGGGGTTCATGTCGAGCAGCTTGACGACGCCGTCGCGCGGATCGCGCTTGTACTCGATTTCGATCAGGCCCGTGTAGCCGATCTCGCGCAGGAGGGCCAGGGAGGGCGCGACCACCTCCGGACAGTCGACGGTCTCGACGAAGGTGCTGGCCCGGCCGAATTCGGGCGGATACTGGCGGGTCCGGCACGCGGTGAGTGAGGCCAGGGGCACACCGTCGCGGCAGAGCGCAGCGTAGGAGAACTGCGTCGCGCCGCCACCGGGGATCAGCTCCTGAACGATGACCAGCTCGGGATCCATCATCTGGCACGCCTCGGCGTAGCGCCGCTCAAGCTCGGCCCGGTCATCCACCCGCCAGGCCTTGGCGGTCGTCAGCGCGTTGGACTGTTCCTTGATGGCGGGTTTGACCACCGCGGGAAAGGGCATACCGGCGGTGGCCGTGTGCAGGTCGCCGTCCGGGCGCACCGAGACCGGGCTGGGAACCGCCAACCGATCGGCCAGCTGATGGGTCAGCCGTTTGTCGTAGGCCCAGCGGAGAACGTCCCACGACGCGGTGGTGTGGACAAAGCGCGCGGCCAACTCGCCGTGATGGCGCGCCACCATCGCTGCCATGGCATCCGAGCTGGGGATCAGGGCCCAGCCGGTGAGGTCATGCGATTCGGCCAGCCGGCACAGAAAGGCAGCGCGCTCGGCATCCCCCGTCACCGGCCACCGCAGGCTGCGCCGCGCGTACCGAGACACCGAGGCCAGTGGTTCGGCCCGTTCGGCCAGGACCCAGACGGGAATACCGTGACGCCCGAGGCTTCGCGCGGCGCCGAGCGCCCGATAGTCGGCGCCCAGGAGCAGGGCCCCTCCCGGGCGGGTGGCCATCGGAGTCGCGTCTGGGCGTGGAGATGTCGCTGGCATGAGACCGTGCCGGGGGCAGTGTGGCAACGGATGCCGGGGTTGGCTACTACCCGCATGGCTAGACGCAAAGCCCTCCGGACCTCTACCTACGGGCGTTGCGGACGGAGGATGCGGGCTCGTAACGTGTCGCCTGTCGTGAGCCAACGTCGTCTCGATGTCATGCCCAACTCGGCGCTACAGGCGCGCTCTGCCGCTGCGGATGGAGCCCGCCTTGGTGGCCCGCACGAGCCTGGAGATGCGGCTCGCGTGCAGACCCTCCTGGAGGGATCGGTCGAGAATCTGCTCGCCTCGTGGCATCCGGGGCTGGGTCGCTTTCCTTTCTCGAGCCGTCGCGTGGGTACGACGCTCTCGCACGACTACACGCATCCGGCATCGGTGCGTTACACCGTGAACAGCCTGCTCGGCCTCGCCGCTGCCGCGCGCAACCCCGCGCTCGGGGTGACCGAGGGGCGGGTCCAGGTCATGTTGGCTCGCTTTCTCGCCTGCACCTCCGACCGGCTGCTCATGCCCTCGGATCACGGGCTACTGGCCATCCTCGATCGCGAGTTGTCCTCCGAGCCGGCCCTGCTCAGCGACCGGATGCGCTCGATCGGGGCTCTCTTGCGTGATCCCGCCGGGCTCAACATGCAGGATCTGGCCTGGCTGTTGTGGGGGGCCGTCGCCGCCTATCAGGCTGGCGTGGGGGCGGGAGCCGACCGCGCTCGCGAGGCCCTCGAGCTGATCCTGACCGGCCGGGTCGATCCCGGGACGGGATTGCCGCGTCATGCCGGTGACCGTTACCGCCGCAACGTCGTGTCCTTCGGCTCGCTTGTGTACTTCCTGCGCGCGATGCACGAGGCCTCAGTGGCACTGGGCGACGAGCGGGCCCACAGGTTGTTTGAGCAGGGCGTGGCCCGGGCGATCTCCTTCCAAGGCCCACAGGGGGAATGGCCGTGGATGATCGACTGCCGGCAGGGCCGTCCCTTTGACCGCTACCCCGTGTTCGCCGTGCATCAGGACAGCATGGCGATGCTCTTCCTGCATCCCGCCCTGGACCAGGGCCTGGCCGGAGTGGCTCCGGCCGTTTCCCGCAGTCTGGCCTGGGACTTCGGTGCCAACGAGCTCGGCGTCACGATGTTCACCGAACGGCCGTTCTTCGCCTTCCGCTCGATCGAGCGCACCGAGCGGCTGCCGCGAGCCCGCCGCTATCTGCGCTCCGTCCCGGGCAGCCTCGGCCGGGTGTCAGAGCCGCAGGCGGCGGCGAGCATTCGCGTCAACGACGAGTGCCGCTCCTACCATCTCGGCTGGATCCTGTTTGCCTGGTCGTCGCGGCCGTTCCGGGACGTCGAGTCGACCCCACCCGGCCCGGTGCGGCTCATCGCATGACCCAGCCCATGTCGTACGCGATCATCACGCCGGCGCGTAACGAGAGTGAAAACCTGCAGCGTCTGGCCGCCTGCCTGAGGTCACAGGCGGTGACCCCGCGACGGTGGATCATCGTCGACAACGGCTCAACTGACGACACGCCAACGGTCGGCCGGCACCTGACCACCACCGAGGGCCCGTGGATCACGCTGCACGAGATGCCGGGGGAGCTCATCCCGGTCCGCGGCGCGCCGGTCGTGCGGGCCTTCCATGCCGGGGTCGCGGCCCTCGACGTGCCGGTGGATGTCGTGGTCAAGCTCGACGCCGATGTGTCATTTGACCCGCGGTTCTTCGCGGTGATCCTTGAGGCGTTTGCCCAGGATCCGTCGCTGGGCATCACCGGCGGCGTCTGCCTCGAACAGGACCTGGCGGGCCGGTGGTTGCCCGACCACGTGACGCGTGGGCACGTTCGCGGAGCCACGCGCGCCTATCGCTGGGACTGCCTGGAGGCGGTGCTTCCGCTGGAGGAGCGGATGGGGTGGGACGGGATCGACGAGCTCAAGGCTCAGGTCCGCGGCTGGCGGACCGGGACCCTGCCTGAACTCGAGTTCCATCATCACCGCGCCCTGGGGGATCGTGAGCCGACGTGGTCGAAATGGACGATCCAGGGCGACATGGCTCACTTCATGGGCTACCGGCCGTACTACGTGGTCGCACGCTCCCTCTACCGCTCTCTCCAAGCCCCGAGCGCCCTGGCCATCTTGTGGGGCTACGCGCGAGCGGTTCTCACCCGCCGCCGGCGTTGCGCCGACGCCGCGGCGGTCGACCGCTTGCGCGATCAGCAGAGCCTGCGTTCGCTTCCGCGACGCATCCGCGAAGCGCGCGGGATGGACGTCGTCAGCTCGTGAATCGAGGTGACGGCTGGCCGGGGTCAGCCGATGAGGCTCGAGGGCGACGGGGTCAGCCGGTGAACCCGATCCGGCCGTCGCCCGCGGCCGGACCGACGATCCGCCACCCCTCGTGGTCGCGTTCCAGTCGCGACGCCGCCCTGCGCCGCCACCATGCGCTGACCTCCCGGGGCAGGACCCGCCAGGCACTCTCGTCCCGCGCGTAGCGGTCAAGGAAGCGGCCGTAGGCGCGCATGATGCGCTCATCGACCAGATAGTCGGGGTGGGTGTCGATCAGGGCCAAGCCGCCGCGAGCCCGGAGGAAATCGGCCTTCTGGACCCAAGCTGACTCGTCCTCGTGGCGGAGAATGGCGAACAGGGTGTGGTCCTGGGGGAGGGTCAGGGGCAGCTCAACCATGTCCTGGTCAAAGAAGGGCAACCAGCTACAGCACCCGCCGGCCTGTGGCTCGAACGGATCGGTGTCCGGACAGGAGGAGTCATAGTCAAAGCCGAGGAGCGGCATGAGCTCCCAGCCGCGGTGCGTCGCGGGCGAGCGGAACCCGACCGCGCCCCAGCGCTGCGCCGCATCCCGCATCCCCGGCAGCCGTTTGCGCACCATCTCCTCTGACTCGAGATCGCGACCGTCGTGGTAGAGGCCATGGACTCCGACCTCGAACCCATCCTCAATCAGAGCCTGCACACGGGTGACGTCAACGTCGTAGCGGCGGGGGACGAGATTGAACGACGAGCGCAGTCCGTGCGACCGTTCAAGCTCGAGAACTGGATCAAGCGCGTTCCATCCCTCGGCCTGCTCGACATCATGGGTGAGGACCAGCGCCCAGGTGTGGTCATCCGGCCAGGCTGCGATGTGGGGCACGGGCTCGCCGGCCAGGTCGGCGACAAGGATGAGCAACAGGTCAAGCAGGTCATGGAGGCCTGACTCGACAGGCCAGGCCGGGAACGTCGAGCGCGCCTGGACGCGCGCGAAGCCCCGCCGGAGCCAGATCTGCAGGTTGCGGGGCAACAGGGGGCGCGCCCGGTAGTAGGCCCGCATCAGCGCACGCTTGCCGCGGCGTGTCGCGTCCCCAATCGTGAGGGCGGTGTAGGCCTCGCTCCAGACGTTGAGGATCGTCTCGTCGGGATCGAAGGGGAGCAGGAGGCTTCCCCCCTCTTCTCGCCACACCGAGGCGAGGTGCTGGCCGGCCAGGCCTGTCACCGCGCCCGCCGTCGACCAGACTCCCCCCAGCTTGGCCAACAGCGGCCGCGCGTGCTCATCACTGAGCAGCGCGGAGAAGATCGGCGGGCTCTGCGCGCTCACACCCGAGAGTCGCCCCGCGGTCGGCCGGGCCAGGTCTCCGGCCCGCGGCCAGAGCAGACACGGCCCGCTCGCCGCTGGTTGGAGTTGCTCGAGCCGCTCGTGCCCAGGATCGCCGCCGATCTCGTAGGGGACCCGCAGGTGATCGAGCCACGTGACGCCCGTGGAGGCGACAAACAGCGCCGTGCTGGGGCTCAGGCTCGGTGTGACCATGCCGAGTCAGTGCCGACGGGCGTTCCCAGGCTCAGCGCCTGCCCCTCGGCTCCCAGTTCTGCGGCCAGCCAGGGCAGCAGCGCATCGGCGACGCGCTGCGCGGCGTGCCCGTCCCAACCGGCGGGGGGGCGGCGGGCGAGGGCCGGACGACCCAGGAACTCCGCGATCCCCTGGATGGCGTCGGGTCGCAGGCCCAACAGCCGATTGGTTCCGTGGGTCAGCGTCACCGGTCGCTCGGTGTTCTCACGCAAGGTGAAACAGGGAATCCGCAAGAAGGTCGTTTCCTCCTGGATCCCCCCAGAGTCCGTGAGGACGCCGGCGGCGGCCGACTCCAGAGCGAGAAAGTCGACGTAGCCGATCGGATCCACCAGCCGCAGCCCCGGGGCTTTCACCAGGTCCTCGGGCATCCTGGCCCGGGTACGGGGATGGACGGGGAACACAACCGGCAGGGATTGCGCCAGTTCGGCAAGCGCGCGCATCGCGTCGGGAAAGTCCGGACCATCGACCAACGCCGGGCGGTGCAGGGTGACGAGGAGGTAATGGCGAGGGTCGAGGCCGAGCTCGGCATGGATTGTTGACGCGGCGATGCGGGGACGAAGCCGGACCAGGGTGTCGATCATCGTGTTGCCCGCGAACACCCGTCGATGGGCCGCAATTCCTTCGTTGGCCAGGTTCGTGTCCGCCTCGGGAGAATGGATGAAGCACCACTGCGAGATCTGATCGATGAGCACCCGATTGATCTCCTCGGGCATCGTGCGATCGAAACTGCGCAGCCCGGCTTCCAGGTGCGCGACCGGAATGTTGAGCTTGGCCGCGGCGAGGGCGGCGGCCAGCGAGGAGTTGACGTCGCCAGGCACGACCACGAGCGAAGGTCGAAGGCTCATCAGCACCTGTTCCAGCCGCTCCAGCGCGCTGGCGGTCTGACGCCCGTGGGAGCCCGAGCCCACCCCGAGGAAGTGGTCGGGCTCGGGCAAGCCCAGCTCGGTGAAGAAGATGTCCGACATCTCCTTGTCGTAATGCTGGCCGGTGTGCACGACCACGTGAGAGAGGTGCGGGGCGCGCGCTCGCATCTCCCGCACCACGGGAGTCATCTTGACGAAGTTGGGCCGTGCGCCGACGACGTAGACAATGTCGGGTGGCGCGCCGCTCTCAGGGCGATGCGGTCCGGTCACCGGAGGAATCAGATCGGCCATGTCCGTGGCAAGCGTATGGACGTCCCCGCCCTCACCCCACCGACTTTTGGACAGAAGTTCTCGCCGCCGGCCACCGGTGCGCTAGCCATCCGGCTAGGTCTTGGGGTAGTTCGTGAAGATCGGCGCAGTCAGGCCTGACAAGGGCCGTTATTGACCCGACGGACCCGCCGGATCGGTGGCTGGCTCACCGACCAGGGACATATCGAGTGCCTTCGATCAGCCCTCAGCCCGAGGCTGAGGGACAGACAACCAGGGGGTAGCTGTGAACGACGTACAGGTCGCAATTATCGGGGCGGGGCCGCACGGCCTTTCCGCCGCGGTTCACCTTCGACGGGCGGGGGTCGACGCACGCGTGTTCGGTGAGCCGATGTCGTTCTGGCGCACCATGCCGAGAGGAATGAAGCTGCGGTCAAACATGAGCGCGACGAATATGGTGGAGCCCACTGGTCCACTCTCCCTCAACGCGTTCGCGGCCGAGACCGGTACTGATATCAAGTACCCCGTGCCGCTGTCGCGGTTTGTCCAGTACGGGCTCTGGGTTCAGCGCAGCGCGGGCGTCGACGTGGACTACCGGTCCGTCACCCAGTTGGATCGGCAGCCCGCCGGGTTCACGCTGTCACTCGACGACGGTGAGTGCCTGTCCGCCCGCAGCGTGGTCATCGCCTGCGGCATTGCCCAGTTCGCCCGGATGCCGGCCGGGTTCAGCCATTTCCCCGGCGAGCTGGTCTCGCACACGGGCAGCCATCGCGATATGGCCGCGTTCGCCGGCCGCAGGGTGGCGATTGTCGGCGGGGGTCAAAGCGCCTTTGAGTGTGCCGCGTTGATGCAGGAGCATGGAGCCGACGTCGAGCTTCTCGTCCGCGCCCCGGACATCGTGTGGCTCCGGCGCCAGTCGCCCAAGAACTTCATGGGGCCGCTCGGTGACATCGTGTACGCGCCGACGGACGTCGGCCCGGCCTGGTACAGCCGGCTGGTTGCCACGCCGGAGCTCTTCCGGCGCCTGCCTCGTGGCTCCCAGTCGCGCATCGCCTACCGATCGATTCGGCCGGCGTGCTCTCACTTTGTCCGCGAACGGCTCGATGGCGTCCGCGTCACCCTGGGCGTGAACATCGACCTGGCTGAGGGCAGCGACAGCGGCATGCAGCTCGTCCTCTCCGATGGCAGCGAACGCCAGGTCGATCACCTGATGTTCGGGACCGGTTACAAGGTCGACGTCACCAAGTATCCGTTTCTGAGCGAGGGCATCCTCGGATCACTGCGGAGGGCCGACGGCTATCCGGTCCTGCGCCGCGGGCTGGAGAGCTCGATCGAGGGCCTGCACGTCGTCGGTGCGCCCGCCTCCTGGAGCTTTGGGCCGATCTTGCGCTTCGTGTCGGGAAGCTGGTACTCGGGTCGCGCGGTGGCCGGAGCGATCGGCAAGTCGTCACGGCGCGAGCGATCCGTCCCCCAGCTGGTGGAGGCGTAAGCGTGTCGTCGGCGGTGACGCGGGCGCTGGCCGGCGCCCGGACCCCCGCTCGTGTTCGCGGTCCGCGTTACGTCGGACAGGTCGTCCGCGCCCTGGCCAGGAATCCGGTCGAATCGATCGAGCGCGTGCGCGAGAAGTTCGCCGAGCGTGAAGACCGAGATGGCGCCTGGCCTGAATATGACCCGCTCCCGGATGCCGAGCAGCGCCTGCACGAGGCGCTGGGGATGCCCTGGCCGTGTCCTGAACACGGCGCGTTCGCGTCGCTGTGGGAGCGTCTCACCCGACCACTCACCGAGCGTGGGCTGGCCGTCGGACGCGGCGCGTTCGGGGGCTGGGATGACGGCGATCCCGCCCTGGTGAGAGCGGCGTGGTGCCTGACGCGCCACCTGTGTCCGCGGGTCGTCCTCGAGACCGGGGTGGCCCGCGGTCTGACCACGGCGGCGGTGCTCGATGCCCTCGAGGCGAATGAACAGGGTCGCCTTTGGAGCATCGATCTCCCGCCGCTGGCCGAGAGCGAGCTGAGCGTGGAGACCGCCGCCGCCGTCGGCTCAACCGGACGCTCGCGCTGGACCCTGGTCAAGGGCTCGAGCCGGAGGGTGCTCCCCGAGCTCCTGCCCCGGCTCGGCGAGGTGGATCTCTTCATCCACGACAGCATGCACACGAGCCGGAATGTCAGCTTCGAACTCGGCGCGGTGTGGCCGTCGCTGGCCCCCGGCGGTGCTGCGCTCGTCGACGACGTCGAGCGCAACGCGGGTTATGGACGCTTCCTGAGCGGGCATCCCGCGACAAGTTCATTTCTGCAGTGGTCCGACGATCAGAGTGCGATTTTCGGCTGTCTGCTCAAACCGGCGGTCAGTGTGCGTGCACACGCAGATGTGCTCGCCCGGTGACCCCTATTCACCGTCACCGCACCATGAGGAGGATCAAGCCATGACAATCGGAGTGATCGGGCTGGGCTACGTGGGGCTGCCGCTCGCCGTGGCGTTCGCGGAAGCGGGCGAACACGTCGTCGCCGTCGACACCGACGAGAACAAGATCACCGCCATCGAGGCCGGGGAGTCCTACATCGAGGATGTCTCCTCTGAGCG
>JAXDGI010000196.1:0-2736 GCA_034665145.1 Solirubrobacteraceae bacterium | reverse complement strand
CACCCAGGACGAGCTGATCTCCGCGTTCCGCGACGGCTGGGACATCGCCAGTATTACCGCCGAGACGTTCGCGGTCAGCTTCCTGGGTGCGTCGGAAGCACAGGCCTGGCTGGCCACCATCAAGCGTTCCTGACCGCGGTCAGGCCGCTGATCCCAGCCCGGCGGATGCTGCCGCGGACGGCCAGGCCCGGCGAGGCCACCGCGTACCGGCAGCGGGCGGGCAGCGATGAGTTGGCGGGCGGCCGGGAGTCTGACTGCTGAGGCGATGGTGACGAGACCAGCCCTGTACGAGGAGGCGCAGCGACATGGCCAAGGTCGTGGTGGACATCTCAATGTCCCTGGACGGATTCGTGGCCGGCCCCGATGACGGCCTGGGCCGGGGGCTCGGGGAGGGTGGCGAGCCGATCCACAACTGGGTGATGGGCGGCCCCTGGACCTACCGTGACGGTCCCCGGTTCCAGTCGTCGGGTGTCGACCGCGAGGTGCTCGACGAGACCTTCGCGGCCGCCGGGGCGATCATCGTGGGCCGGCGCATGTACGACGTGGTCGGCGGCTGGGGCGAGGAGTCCGTGTTCGACCTGCCCGTGTTCGTGGTTACCAGCCGCCCGCACCCGGTCCGGACCGTGGGGAAGTCCAGCTACACCTTCGTGACCGGCGGAATCCGCGCCGCGCTCGAGCTGGCCCGGGAGGCCGCGGGTGACCAGGCCGTGTCGGTGGGCGGCGGCGCTCGCCTCATCCAGCAGTTCCTGGCTGAGGGGCTGGCCGACGAGATGCAGATGCACATCGCGCCGGTGCTGGTCGGGGCGGGCACCCGGCTCTTCGAGCACCTCGGTACCCGGCTGCCCCGGCTGGAGCAGACCCAGGTCCGGGAGTCGGAGAACGCGACCCACATCCGCTACCGGCTGGCGTAGGCGGGCTCCCGAGGGCTCCGCTCCGCGTCCCCAGGGGCACGGGCGTGGAGTTGGCTTGCCGGGACTGACCGCTCCGGAGATCGACCAGACCACCCAGCACGTCCAGTGTGCCCGGCGTACGAGGGAGACTGGGCGTCGAGCAGGTACCCGACGCCGGGCAGCGTGCCGAGCCACGGCAGCGCCCAGGTGGATGCGGCTCGTTGGACCGGCTCCGTGGTTGGTGACGGTCTCTGTCGCGTCCTGGGCACGTGCTCCGGGCACGTGGCGGGCGGTGACACCGTGGCGGAGGTGGCCAATGCCCTGGGAGGTTGCTCTACCGGCGGCGGAATGCGGCGTCCAGCGCCGTCGTGCCGATGTTCCACATGTTGTCGGCGACGTTGATCGTGACTGCGGGGGGAACGATCTGGTCGATGCGGTCAAGCAGATCGTTCGAGAGGTGAATCCCGTCGGCGGCGAGGTAGGTGTCCAGGTGCTCCATGGTGCGCGGGCCGATGATCGCGGAGGTGACCGCGGGGTGGCGGGTGACGAAGGCGATCGCCATCTGCACCAGGTTCAGCCCGGCCTCGTCGGCGAGCGCGCCGAGCGCGTCGGCAGCGTCGAGTTTCGCGGCGTTCGACGGGTCGCTGGCGTCATAGCGCGCTGGGAGGCGACGCGACCGCGTGGCGGAGCCTGGCCCACTGACCTCCTGGCCCTTGCGGTATTTGCCTGACAGCCAGCCGCCTGCCAGTGGGCTGTAGGTCATGACGCCCATTCCGTGGCGCTGGCAGGTCGGCAGCACGTCGTATTCGATCGCCCGGGTCAGCATGGAGTAGGGGGGCTGTTCGGTGCGAAAACGTCCGTGGCCGCGGCGATCGGCGACCCACTGAGCCTCGACGATCTCAGAGGCGGGGACCTTTGACGCGCCGAAGGATCGGATCTTGCCGGCTTGCACGAGGTCAGACAGGGCGCTGAGGGTCTCGTCGATATCGGTGTTCGGATCGGGAACGCCTACTTGGTAGAGGTCGATCCAGTCGGTTCGAAGCCGGCGCAGCGAGCCCTCGACCCCTTCGGTGATCCACCGTCGCGATGCTCCGCGGTGGTTGGGATCCTCGTCGAAAGGAGGGCCGAACTTGACGGCGAGCACCACGTTCTCGCGCCGTCCATCGGCCAGCGCCGTGCCGACGATCTGCTCTGACTCGCCGGCGGAGTAGCCATCGGCGGTGTCGATGAAATTGATCCCGGCGTCCAGCGCCTTGTGGATGATCCGGACCGCGTCGTCGTGATCGGGGTTGCCGAAGGCGCCAAACATCATCGCGCCTAGGCACATCTGGCTGACCGAGACGCCGGTCCGTCCCAGAGGCCGGTAGTCCATGGGGAACTCCTTGAGTCGCCGCGAGTCAGTCGCGGCATGCGGGCGGGATTCAGCTCCGCCTAGAATCGGATAACCTATCCACATCCACCGTAGCGGATACCGGATAGCCTGTCCACTTGGAGTCCCGATGCCCCCGGACCAGTTCCCGGCACCCCCAAGACGAGCCGACGCCGAGCGCAACCGCGAGAAGATCCTTGCGGCCGCCCGTAGCGCATTCGCCGACCCGGAGGCCGAAATATCGATGGCCGAGATCTCGCGACGCGCGGGAGTCGGCATGGCGACTCTGTACCGCAACTTCCCCGGACGCCGGGAGCTCCTCGAGGACCTCTACACCGACGAGGTCAACGCCATCTGCAAGGCCGCCGGGACCGTCGACGGCGAGACGCCCGGAGCGGTTCTCACGGCCTGGCTGCACCGGTTCTTCGCCTTTAGCACCAGCAAGCGCCACATCGCCTCCGAACTGCTCGAGCACAC
>JAXDGI010000195.1:0-3519 GCA_034665145.1 Solirubrobacteraceae bacterium | reverse complement strand
CGCGACTGGTCGACCCGGTCGTCGTTCGTGGCCATCTCGTCGCTCCGTGTCCGTTACATGGTGCGCGTAGAGCGAGTCACACCCGCCGGGGCCCCGATGGACTGTTCAGTCCTCATGCGGATCGGGGGACAAACCGTCAGGTCGATGCGGTCGGTGTAGAACGCGACGTGGCCCTTGATCTCCGCGACCGCGGGGTACGGCTGGTCGTAGAACCAGACCGCGTCGGCGCCCCGCTCCTGGTCGCGGATGATCGAGTAGTAGGAGGCATCACCCTTGTATGGGCACAGTAGGTGCTGAGGTTGCTCGGCGTCAGCAGCGACCGATCGACGTCGGCGAGCGGGATGTAGCGCACCGGCGGGTAGTTCGTCTCGCGCATGACGAGTGTCGAGCGACTGTCCGCAATTGTCACCTCGCCGCTGCGCACGAGGACGTGGTCCGCGCTCGGGGCAATGGTGATCGGGTGGTCTGAGCCGGGGAGCTTCATTTCACGTGACATTGATGTTCCCTTTTTGATTTCTAGATTGCTGTCAGGTCCGATCCCACGCACAGCGACGCGCCGCCGCGGTCTGAGTCGTCCCCTCAGCCGACAGTGGACAGGCGTGGTCGCCGCGGCGTAACCATCAGCGCCACAGCCCCAGAGGCCACGACGCTGGCGGCTGCGACCCACCAGGCGGCCTTAAAGAGATGCAGACCGGCGGCCGCCGACGCAGTCCCGAGGATGGCGACAAGGATGCTGATGCCGAGCACCAGGCCGACCTGGACGGCCATGTTGACTACCGCGCTGCCGGTGGCGCTCTGTTCGGCCGGCAGCTCGACTGTGCCCGACGCAAGGACGGTCGGCATCGCCAACGCAAAGCCGATGTTGATCAAGAGCCATCCGGGGAGAAAATCGGCGACGTACCCTGGCGATCGCGCCATTGAGGACAGCAGCAGCACAGCACCTACCGCACTGAGCACGCATCCGGATGCCGCGATTGCGCCGACGCGGATTCGCCTCGACAACAGCTCGGAGAGGGTGGCGAAGACGGGGACGGAGCAAGGCCCGGGCGCGATCGAGAGGCCTGTCTTGATCGCGGTATAGCCCCAGTGGCCCTGGAGCCAGAGCACCGAGGACAGGAGCAGGATGCCATACGATGCGAAGAACAGCAGCGAAGAGACGGCCGCTGAGGACAGCACCCGGCTGCGCAGCAGGTTCAGATTGAGCACCGGAACCTTGTGTCGCGCTGAACGCCACAGAAATGCCGGCAGCGCAGTGGCGCTGACCGCGAACGAGATCAAGGTCCGCGCGCCCGTCCAGCCCCATTCGGGGGCTCTGACCAGCCCCAGCGCGAGCGATCCGATCCCGATCACCAACAGCAGACCGCCGATCAGGTCAGGGAGATGCGCGTCGACCTGCCGCTGGACGTCGGGCACGAACCTGACCGCGATCACGATTGCCGACAGGCCGACCGGGATGTTGACTAGAAAGATCCAGCGCCAAGACAACTCCACGAGCAGACCGCCGACCACCGGGCCGGTCGCCGCGGCAAGAGCCGCGCTCGCCGTCCAGATCTTGACGTGAAGCGCGCGCTTGTTCTCGGGGGCGGCGACCATCAGCAGACCCAGGCTGGTCGGGGTCAATGCCGCGGCTCCAGCAGCTTGAAGCACCCGGAACGCGACGAGCAGCCAGAGGCTGCCGCTGCTGGCGGCGCCAACGCTCGCGACCACGAACACGCCGAGGCCGAATAGAAACCCTCGCTTGCGGCCGAACAGGTCGGCGATGCGACCCGCCGGGATCATCAGCGCGGCGATCACAATCGCGTAACTGTTCAGGACCCAGCTTAGGTCGGCCAGGGAACTCGTGCCGACGCCGACGCCGATCTTCGGCAGGGCGACGTTCACGATGAACACGTCGAGCGCCCCGATGAACTGTGCAGTGCACAGCACCGCCAGCACGACCGTTGGGTGCTCGGCGGGCCTCGGCTCCGGACCGCGAGCGCCGCTCGCCGACTGGAGCGCGCCTGACGGTTCCTTGAGTTTGGCTTCGGTCGCTGCAGTCTCTGACGGCGGGCGGGTCACGAGCAATCTCCCTGGACGCGCGTTGGTCGGCGGCTGACTGACCTGCTGAGCGGCAGCTGGGACCGACCGCACCTTCGGAGAAATCCCACCGCTCAGGTGTCTCTCCTCGCTAACGAATACCGGAACGGTGAGAGGCTCCTACATAGTCTGGTGTTCACACATGGCACGAACGTGCCGTTTCTAAATCCCTCACGCAAGGCCGTCGGAATGAGCGCCAACTCGGACCATGCTCACATGACGATGCAGGGGGAAAAGAGCGCGCCGGCGGCGGCCGCGCTCGTCCTCGAGCAGGCAAATATGACGCGCCGAACTCGACGGCGAACCCGGCTACGTTTCTCCCGCGGCGCACCCAGCCGCGGCCCAGCGCCACTACGCCCAATCCGTGTCCCTCAACCGCTCGCGACCCGCTGCGGGGAGTCCACTCGGACAAAACATTGCACGTTCAAGTCGTGAGGATCCACCCGGGTCGCCTTTCAGGAAGCTTCCACAGCTCGATCGGGTCGCCCGCACAAACACCACCCTCGAGTTCCCAAGATCGAGAACGAGGCGCGCGTGCTGCTCAAGGTCTGCCTGCTCGCGGACGCGGGAGACAGCGATCACGGGGAGCTGGAGAAGCAATCGAAAGCCGCCCCTCATGCGCACGCGGACGCTCACGCTAAGCCACGGCCGAGGAATCTCGCGCGAAGTTGACTGGCATGCCGCCCGCCGCCACCGTCAAACCTTGCGAAACAGCACCAAGCGTCGCGGGCGTGGGAGGCATGGTCACCCGGGATTCGCCGACGTGGCTTCCTGGTCGGCCAGCGCGCGAGTCAGCTCGTCGGCCGTCAGCGCCCCCCCATAGTGGGCGCCGTTGATGTAGACCTCCGGTAGGGCGTGCGCGCCGCTCATGGTCGCTTGGAGGATGTGCTCGATCACCTGGGCGCGATAGCGCCCGGCTCGTACCTCCCGTCGCAGGCGAGCGGGATCCCCGACGGAGTTGCTCGCGATCTCAAGCAACTCGGCCTTGTCATGAAACGCCGCGAGCGTGAGCTGGTCGAGCAGTTCGAAGAACCGTCCCTGGGCCCTTGCCGCCTCGAGGGTCTCAGCTGCAGGGAGGGCGAGCGGGTGAACGTCTGCGAGCGGCAGGTGGCGTACGGCCAGACGGATCGGCCTTCGTCGCCGAAGGTCGTTAAGCAGTTGGTACGTGCTGCGGCACGGTTCAGAGACAAGATCGATGTAAATCGCGACGGTTGTCGCGCCTTCGGGCCCGCGAGCGCGGTCATCCGGACCAACGGGAGGCACGAGGCGAAACTCAGTCGTCTCTCCTCTCCGCCAGCGACGAAGCGCGTCGGCAACTCCCCGGTTGATTGGCTCGAGGACCGGAGGTGGCCGGTGGCGCCCGTGGTGACCAGCTGTGCCGCGCTCCCAGTCCCACACGTTTTGGGTTATGTCGTGTGCCAGCTCGCTCGGTGACTCCGGCGG
>JAXDGI010000194.1:0-5102 GCA_034665145.1 Solirubrobacteraceae bacterium | reverse complement strand
TCGGCTCGGTCGTGGCTCCCGACGCCGAGGTGAAGGTGTTCTTGACCGCCAGCCCGGAGGAACGCGCCCGCCGCCGCGCCGATGAGCTCGGCGCCGACTATGAGACAGTGCTCGCCGAGCAGGTGATCCGCGACCAGCGCGACAGCACCCGCGAGCACTCACCGCTGATGGCCGCCGATGGTGCGGTGACCCTCGACACCACCGGCCTGTCGCGCGACGAGGTCGTGGCCCAGATCGCCGAGCTGGCCCGCCGCGCACGCGGCTGACGCCAGTTTCCGCAAGTTTTCCCCGGCCGCGCCGTTTACGGGTTCCAGATGCCGGTTTTCACGGCCCCGCACACGAGCTCAAGGGAAAAGGACACGATGTCAAAGCGCCTCATCCGCCTGGCCGGCGTGCTTGCCGTCCTTGGCACGACCCTCCTTTGCGTCGGTCTGCCTGCCGCCTCGGCCAAGCCGATCCTCATGCGCACGCTGACCAACGAGATCGCCCACCAGCACCAGATCTGGTCCCAGCACGTCTTTGCTCCGGTGGGCAGCCTGCAGCCGCCGGCGCCGCCCTGCCCGGAGAACGGGATGCTCCCCGCGCCGTTCTCAAACTGCGGTGCGCCCGAGTTCCCAGCCACCACGCTGCCCTATCCGGGCAACATGTCCTACTACGGCGGCCACGTTCAGACCAACCCCCACGTCTACATCGTCTACTGGGGTTGGGGCGAGCCGGGCGCGTTCCCGGCCGGCCAGACCTGCAGCGCGGACAACATCACCGAGGGCGCCCTCACGGCCACCCTGGCCTGCGACCCGGATGGGGCCGGTAAGTACATGGCCGACTTCGTCAACCAGCTGGGCGGCACGCAGTGGGCCGGTGAGCAGACGCAGTACTACCAGACCGCCTCGGGTGCCAACCAGAACATCACCAACCCGACCAACCAGCTGGCCGGCATGTGGGTCGATGACACCAACTCCATCACCGGGCTGCCCAAGACCTCGGGCAGCAACCCGGCCGGCTCGAGCAACACCTACACCGACCTGGCGGCCGAAGCCCAGCGGGCCGTGACCCACTTCGGGATCACCGATCTCAACAACGCGGACATCGTGATCGCCCAGCCGCCCGACTACAGCGATCCGAACGCGCTGTCGACGGGCTACTGCGCGTTCCACGACTACACCTACCCGGGCGTCGAGAGCGGCATCTACAACGGCCTCACCCAGGGGATCTCGTTCACGAACATGCCCTACGCATTGGCGATCAACTCGAGTGGCACCAACGTGTGCGGCGAGAACGCCGTCAACACTGGAGCCTCGGGCAAGCTGGACGGCTTCTCGATTGTGCTCGGCCATGAGATCGAGGAGACCGTCACCGACCCGGGTGCCGAGGATGTCATCGGCAGCGGGACGAGCGCCAAGCAGATCGGCGGCTGGTATGACCCGCTCGACGCCAACGAGAACGGCGACAAGTGCGCCTGGGTGGGCGAGAGCCTGGGTGCCCCCGGCGAGCCCACCGTCACGCCGATCCCGGGCGCCCTGGGCAACATCAACGGCAACCAGGGTGAGCGCTTCGCGGTCCAGTCGCTGTGGAGCAACCAGGCCGCGGGCGGTGCCGGTTACTGCGCCGGGGCGGGCACCGATCTCCCGGGGTCATAACCCGCAACCGGACCTTCGCTTTAGTCAGGGAGTGGGGGACGGAGACGGGGCCGGCACGAGGCCGGCCCCGGTCATCCGTTTCGTGTCCGGCTCGAGGGCGCCGGTCATCCGTTTCGTGTCCGGCCCGGGGGCGGCCGGTTATCCGTTTCGTGTCCGGCCCGGGGGCGGCCGGTCATCCGTTTCGTGTCCGACCCCGAGGCCCCCCGGTGTCCGCCGGCCGGACTCGGCTAGCCTCGATCCGGCATGAAGGTCGCAATCGTCGGTTATCCCAACGTCGGCAAGTCCTCACTCGTCAACCGGTTGACCGAGTCGCGTGAGGCCGTCGTGCATGAGTCACCCGGAATCACCCGGGATCGCAAGGAGCTGCGCACGGAGTGGAACGGTCGCGCCCTGACGCTGATCGACACCGGCGGCGTCGACCTCGAGGATCACGATGAGCTCGCCGGCCAGATCCAGGATCAGGCCCGGGCGGCCCTGGCCGACGCCGGTGCCGCGGTCCTCGTTGTCGATGCGCGCGCCGGCCTGCGTCCCGGCGACCATGAGATGGCCGATCTGCTGCGCCGGGGAGACCTTCCCGTGCTCGTGGCCGCCAACAAGATCGACGTGGTCACCGACCTGCACCTGGCCGCTGAGTTTCATGCCCTCGGCCTGGGTGATCCGATTCCCGTCTCGGCCGCTCAGGGTCTCGGAACCGGGGACCTGCTCGACCGGTTGGCCGCCCTGACCCCCGCCGACGAGCTGCCCGAGGACAACGACAGTGTCGTCCGCCTGGCCCTCATCGGACGCCCCAACGTCGGGAAGTCCTCGCTGCTCAATCGCTTCGCGGGGTCCGAGCGGGTGATCGTCTCGCCGGAGGCCGGCACGACGCGTGACGCCATCGACCTGCCCATCCGCTACCGCGATCGTGACCTGATCCTGGTCGACACCGCCGGACTCCGCCGGCAGGCCAAGGTGGGAGAGTCGTTGGAGTACTACACCTCGCTGCGCTCGCGGCGAGCCGCCGAACGGGCCGACGTGGCGCTCGTCGTCTGTGACGCGAATGACGGCGTGACCAGCCAGGACGTCCGGATCGCCGAGCTGGCCATGAAGAGCGGCTGTGCGACCGCGCTGGTCCTCAACAAGTGGGACCTGGCCGAGGATGTCGATCTCGATCATGAGCGGGCGCGCGCCCACACCAAGCTGCGCCTGCGACCGCGGATCCTCACCGCCAGCGCCAAGACCGGTCGTCACGTGGACCGTCTGCTCGTTGAGGCGGTGGCCCTGGCCGACCGCAGCCGCACGCGAATCCCCACCCCACAGCTCAACCGTTTCCTCAGCGAGGTGGTGGCCGCTCGGCAGCCGCCGGTCGGCGCCGGCGGCCGCGGGGCCGGATCCGGGCATCGGTTGCGGCTGCTGTTCATGACGCAGACCAGCGAGCGTCCGCCGCGCTTCTCGATTCAGGTCAACTCCCGCGCCCGCGTCACCCGCGACTACGCCTACTTCTTGGAGAATCGCCTGCGCGAGCGCTACCGCCTCGAGGGGGTGCCCGCGATCATCGATTTCGTAGCCCGCAACGAGCGCCGACCAACCGGCGCCCGTGGCAAGGCGGCGTGATTAATTCGGTGGCGTGACCGAAGCTCTGGCCCAGTCCGGGCCGGCCGCCGCACCGCCTCGTCAATCCATCAGCCGCCGCCTGCTGCTCGGCGCCGCGGCCGGGGCGGTCGTGGTCGCGCTCGTCGCGGTGGTGCTGGCTCTGGCCGCGGGCGGTTCCTCGGCCTCAGGCGCGGCCGGCCTGGTCCCGGCGGACGCCCTGGGGTTTGTCGACGTCTCTCTGAACCGAGATAGCGCGACCGTCGAGCGAAGTCTCACGTTGGCCGAGCGCTTCCCCGGCTTCGGCCGGCTGAGCAGTTCGGTCCGGGGCCGGATCGGCGCGATCCTTTCCGGCGGTCGCGGCATCGATCTGGCCGGCGACGTTCTCCCGTGGGCCGGGCGCGAGGCGGCGCTGGCGCTGCTCAACACCCCGTCGGCCACGGCCGGATCGCTGATCGTCCTCGACGTCCGCAATGTCCGGCGCGCTCGGGCCTTCATCAGGGCAGAGGGAGCGGTGCGTCACGGGTCTTATCGCGGGACGGCCCTCTACGCCTACCCGTCGGGCGGCGAGCTGGCCTTCGTGTCGCACTTTCTCATCGTCGGCCAGGACGCGAGCGTCCGGGCGGCTCTGGACGTGGGCTCAGGCGGGAGCCGATCGCTGGCCGACTCGCCGGTCTACAGGCGGGCGATGGCGGCCGAGCCGGCGGGCCGAGTGGTCAGCGCCTACGCCTCACTGGCCGGCGTGCGGCGCCTGCTCTCGCCCCGGGGCGGTGTCGTGGGCGCGCTCGGCGATCTGCTTTACCAGCCCGCGCTGCAGGGCGTGGCCATGGGTCTGGTGCCGAAGGCCGGCGGTGCCCGGGTCCTCATCCACAGTGCCCTTGACCCGACCTTGCAGCGGATCAACAGCGCCCAGGAGTTGTTCACCCCGACGCTGCAGAACGAGCTGCCCTCGGGCTCGGTTCTCATGCTCGACGTCCACGGCCTCAACCGTCTCGCCCCGGCCGTGCTGAGCGCCGGTGCGACGGCGGGAATCGCCGGCGGCATCGGACCTCTCCTGGCGCGGCTGGGCGGCGCGCTCGGTGCCGAGGGGGTCAATGTGGGCCAGATCACCGCTCTGTTCTCGGGTGAGACCGCGGTGGGGATCGTGCCCAACGGCCAGTCGCAGACCCTGGTCGTCGTGGCCCGAGTCCCAAATGTGGCCAGCGCCCGCACCCTGCTCGCCCAGCTCGAGATTCCCCTGGCCCAGCTGTTCTCGACCCCTAATGCGACCAAGGTGCCGGTCTTCAACGACCTCACCGCAGGCGGCGTGACCATCCGACAGCTTGCCCTGGCCAACGGCCTCGAGCTTGACTACGCGGTCTTCCGCGGGATGGTGGTGATCTCCACCAGCAGTGCCGGGGTGGCGGCGGTGGCCCAGCACTCGCGCTCGCTGGCGACCGACCTGAGATACCGCAGCGTCCTCGCCGCCCATCCGTCGGGCGTGACCTCGCTCGTCTACATGTCGTTGCCCGACGTGGTCGCTCTCGGGCGCAGCACCAATCTGATCGGCGGCGCCGGCTTCCGGCGTCTGGCCCCCGACCTGGCCGCCGCCGGGGACGCCGGGCTGACCTCCTCGCGGTCCAGCGGGGAGTCCAGCGTGCGGCTCACCCTGCGGTTGCCCGGGGCCGGGTAGCCCCGGGTCGGGGCCATCGGGGCCTTCGGGGCCTTCGGGGCCTTCGGGGCCTTCGGGGCCTCCGCGGCCTGCGGGGCCTGCGGGGCCTGCGGGGGCTTCGGGGGCTTCGGGGGCTTCGGGGCCTCCGCGGCCACCCGACCCTCCGGGGCCTCCGCGGCCACCCGACCCTCCGGGGCCTCCGCGGCCTGCGCGGCCACCCAACCCTCCGGGGCCCCGACCCCACG
>JAXDGI010000193.1:0-35810 GCA_034665145.1 Solirubrobacteraceae bacterium | reverse complement strand
TCAGCGATGTGGTGGACGGGCAGCAGCTCGACGGCGGTCACGCCGAGGTCTTTGAGGTACTCGATGGCTGGTTCGGAGGCCAGTCCGGCGTAGGTGCCGCGCAGGTCCTGACGGACCTCGGGATGGCACATCGTAAAGCCCTTGACGTGGGTCTCGTAGATGATCGTGTCGGCGAAGGGGACTTTGGGAGGGCGGTCGCCCTCCCAGTCAAAGGCGTCGTCGGTGACCACCGACTTGGGCACGACGTAGGAGTCATCCTCGTCGTCAGGCTCGAAGTCGGCATCCTCCTCGCCATTGGGAACGTACGGGAGAACGTTGGCGTCGCGCTCCCAACGGACCACGCCCTCGATCGCCTTGGCGTACGGATCGATGAGCAGCTTGGCCGGGTTGAAGCGGTGGCCCTCGTCCGGGGCATACGCACCACGAACGCGGTAGCCATAGCGCTGACCGGGCCCGACGCCGGGCAGGTAGCAATGCCAGTTCAGCGCACGGTTGCCGATCACGTCGATGCGGGTCTCCGCCCCGTTTTCATCAAACAGGCACAACTCGACGCCCTCGGCGTTCTCGGAGAAGAGCGAAAAGTTGGTGCCCTCGCCGTCCCACACCGCGCCGAGGGGAAATGGCACCCCGGGCCAGACTTCGGTCATGTGATCAAGGCTCCTGACATGGGGGGCAGTGTGAGGGATCCGTCGCGCAGAAGCGCGTCGGGATGGGTGGCCAGCTCGACCCGACCATGGCGCGCCGCGAGGCGGCCGTTGGTTGCGTCGTAGGCCAGCTCCAGCGGGCCGGAGCCAAAGTTGCAGACCAGTTCATACCCGCCGCGGCGCAGGCGAAGCCAGCGCGCGGTCTCATCGAATTCGATGTCCTGCGCTGGCGCCGATCCGATCCGTCGCCGGGCCTGAATCAGATCCCCGTACAGGCGAGCCAGGGCCGGGTCCTCGGCGCGCGTCAGCTTCGAGCGCTCGAACGTGGCCGGGTCCTCCGGATCGGGCACGCTTTCTCCGAATTGCGCGAAGGCCGCGAACTCGTTGCGCCGGCCATCCCGCGTGGCCACGGCGATGTCTTCATCAATGTGGTCTGAGAAGAACTGAAAAGGGGCGAGCTCACCGTATTCCTCACCCATGAAGACCTGAGGGACGAAGGGGGAGAGCAGCGTGCAGAAGGCGGCCAGGGGGCGGCCGGCGGCCGGCATGCGGTCCCCGTAGGCACGGTTGCCGACCTGGTCGTGATTCTGGGAGAAGACCACGAAGCGCTGGACCGGCACGTCGTCGGCGGGTGCTCCGAAACGCCGCCGGCGGAAGGGTGAATAGTTGCCATCGTCGACGTGGGGGCGATGAAACGCCTTGGCCAGCTGAGCGACCTGGCCGAAGTCGGCGTAGTAGCCGTCGCGCTCGTCGGTGATCACGGTGCGCAGCGCGTGATGGAAGTCATCGGCCCATTCGGCATCGCAGCTATAGCCACCCCGCTCGACGGGGCGCATCACCTTGGGGTCGTTGAGCCCTGATTCGGCGATCACGTAGGCGTCGGGGCTGACGGCATGGACCCGCCGGGCCACGGCGGCGACGATGTGCTCGGGGCTGGAGTCGAAGATCGCGTGGATCGCGTCGAGCCGCAGCCCGTCGATTCCGAAATCACGGATCCATCCCTCCGCGCTCTGGCCGACCCACTCGCGGACCGGGTCGCAGTCGGCGTCGTCGTAGTTGATGGCCTTGCCCCACGGGGTCTCGTACTTCGCGGTGAAGTACGGCCCGTAGGCCTCCATCGCGGTCACGCCCGAGGCGCCGAGGTGGTTGTAGACGACGTCGAGGATCACGGCCAGCCCCGCCTCGTGGGCGGCGCTGACCAGCCGGGCCAGACCCTCGGGGCCGCCGTAGGAGGACTGAGCCGCGCTGATGTAGACACCGTCGTAACCCCAGCCGCGGGCGCCCGGAAACTCGGCCACGGGCATGATCTCGATCGCGGTGACGCCGAGCCGCGCCAGCGCCTTTAGATGGGGGATCGCTCCCTCAAAGGTTCCCTCCGGGCTAAACGTTCCGATGTGCAGCTCGTAGACGATGAGGTCCGCGGCGGCGGGCGGCGTGAACGCCGGGCGGTGCGCGGCCAGCGGCGGCACCCGCGAGGGTCCGCGGAGCCCTTCCGGCTGCCAGCGTGAGCACGGGTCGGGGACGGCCTGACCGTCGACGACGTACTGATAATCGGCGCCCGGGCCGACCGCGGTGACGGCTTCATACACGCCGTAGCCGGCCGCCGTCAGCGCCACCTCATCCGCGTCGATCCGCAGCACGATCCGCTCGGCGCGGGGGGCCCAGACTCGGAACTCGGTATGCCCGGCGTCGAGGGGACGGGCACCCAGCGGACGCTCCCAGGGATAGGCGGGCCCGCCCGGTGAGCCGTTACTCATCGGGCACGAGCCACACCGCCGCCAGCGGCGGCAGCGTCAGCTCGGCCGAGAAGGGCTGCCCGTGCCAGCCGATCGGCTCCGGCTGGACGCCTCCGAGGTTGCCGACGTCACCGCCGCCATAAAACGCGGAGTCGGTGTTGATCGCCTCCCGCCAGCGGCTCGAGCGGGGCAAGCCGAGACGGTAATTCACGCGGGGAACTGGAGATAGATTCGCGACGAAGACCGCGGTGCGCGTTGCGCCCTTGGAGACCCGGGCGAAGGCCACGGTGTTGTTGTCGGCGTCATTGGGTTCGAGCCAGTAGAAGCCGGCGGGATCGGAGTCGAGCTCCCATAGAGCCGGCTCGCCCTTGTAGAGCCGGTTGAGATCGCGGATCAGCGCTTGGATCCCGGCGTGGGCGGGCTGCTCGAGCAGATGCCAGTCCAGGGAGCGCTCGTGGCTCCACTCGGCCTGCTGGGCGAGCTCGGAACCCATGAACAGCAGCTTCTTGCCGGGATGGGCCCACATGTAGGCATACAGCGTCCGCAGGTTGGCCAATTTCTGCCATGGATCTGAGCCCGACATCTTGTTGTAGAGCGAGCCCTTCCCGTGCACGACCTCGTCATGCGAGAGCGGGAGCACGTAGTTCTCGCTGAAGGCGTACATCAGGCTGAAGGTCAGCTCGTGGTGGTGAAAACGGCGGTAGATGGGGTCCTGCTCGAAGTAGCCGAGCGTGTCGTGCATCCAGCCCATGTTCCATTTGAACCCGAAGCCAAGTCCGCCGAGATAGGTGGGACGGGACACGCCCGGCCACGCGGTTGACTCCTCGGCGGCGGAGATGACGCCCGGCTCGCGGCCGTGAATGACCTCGTTGAGCTCCTTGAGGAACGACACCGCGTCGAGGTCCTCGCGGCCGCCGAACTCGTTGGGGATCCACTCGCCCGGCTGGCGGGAGTAGTCGAGGTAGAGCATCGAGGCCACCGCGTCGACCCGGATTCCATCCACGTGGTACTCGCGCAGCCAGAACAGCGCGTTGGAGATGAGGAAGTTACGGACCTCGTGACGGCCGTAGTTGAAGACCAGCGTGCCCCAGTCGGGATGGGCGCCGCGGCGGGGGTCGGCGTGCTCGTAGAGGGCGGTACCGTCGAACCGCGCCAGCCCGAAGTCATCCCGGGGGAAGTGCGCGGGCACCCAGTCGAGGATCACCCCGACCCCGCGCTCGTGCATGCGATCGATGAAGCGGCGCAGGTCATCGGGCGTGCCGTAGGTCGGCGTGGGGGCGAAGTAGCCGGTCACCTGATAGCCCCAGGAGCCGCTGAACGGATGGGCCATCACCGGTAGCAGCTCCACATGCGTGAAACCCAGGTCGGTGACGTAGTCGGCCAGCTCGTCGGCCAGCTCCACGTAGCTGAGCGAGCGGTTGTCCTCCAATGAGTTCAGCCGCCAGGACCCGAGGTGGACCTCGTAGATCGACATCGGCTGGGTCAGCGGCTGACTCTTTTGGCGCCGGCGCAGATACGCAGCGTCGTGCGGGCTCCAGGTGTATTCGGAGTGGGTGACCACCGAGGCTGTCTTGGGCGGGACCTCGGTCTCCTGCGCATAGGGGTCAGCCTTGAGCAGGAGCTCGCCATCGGCAGAGAGGATCTCGTACTTGTACCGAGCCCCCGGGCCTACCTCGGGCAAGAACAGTTCCCAGATGCCGCCTGACCCGAGCGAGCGCATGGCGTGCAGCCGACCGTCCCAGGAGTTGAAGTCCCCGACGACACTGACCGCTCGAGCTGATGGAGCCCACACCGCGAACGCGGTGCCCAGCACGCCGTCGTGCTCGCGCACATGGGCGCCGAGTTTCTCGTAGAGCTCCTGGTGGCGGCCTTCGGCGATGAGGTGCAGGTCGAGCTCGCCCAGCGTCGGCGTGAACGCATACGGGTCCTCGATCGTGAACTTTCCCGCCTCGCCGTAGTCGACCTTGACCTTGTACCGGAGGGGAAGCTTGGCGCCCGGAACCATCCCCTCGAAGATGCCCGCGGGGTGAATCTGCACCAGCGCCACGCTCTTGCCCTTGGCCGGTTTGACCGACACCGCCGCGGCGCCGGGGCGAAGCACGCGGACGACCACGCCGTCATCGCCGTTGTGGGCGCCGAGCACGGCGTGAGGCTGGCCATGCTCGCGGCGGGCCAAGGCGTCAAGCTCGGCGGCGGCGACGGTCATTCGGCCTCCAGACGGCGGGTGGACATTCCGGCGGCCGTCATTCGGCCTCCAGAAGGCGGGCGATTCCGGCGACCGGGATCGGCAGCCAGTCGGGGCGGTTGTCGAGCTCATAGGCGAGCTCATAGATGGCCTTCTCAAGCTCGAAGATCGAGAGCAGGTTGAGAATGGCCGCTTCCCCAGCCGGCAGCAGCGCCGGGTCGATGTTGGAGAAGTAATGCTCGAGGAACGTGCGTCGGGCGCGGTCCTCGAAGTCCGGCGGGGCAGGCTGGCCGCGCATGATCTCGGTGGCCGAGGCGGCGTAGGCGAACGAGCGCAGCATGCCGGCCACGTCGCGCAGCGGTGAGCGCTTCTGGCGGCGCTCGTAGAGTGGCCGGGCCGGCTCGCCCTCGAAATCGATGATCAGCCACTCGTGCTGGGCCGCCCGGTACAGGGTCTGGCCAAGGTGGAAATCGCCGTGGGTGCGGATGGCGCGCCCGCCGAGGCCGATCTGCGTGCGGGCCGCGATGCGCTCGCGCACGTCCTGCCCGCGGCCGGCGATCTGGGCCAGACGTTCGTCGTCGGGCAGGCGCACGAAGATCCGCTCGATGTCCTCGTCGATCGTCGCCGTGAGCAGCGACAGGGCCTCGGAACTCGGCTCCTCCGGGGTGAAGGCGAGATCGTTGGCGTCGGAGGCGAGCACGTTGTGCAGCTCGGCGGTGACGGCGCCCAGTCCGCCGAGCTCGCCCAGCAGCCGCTCGGGGTCCGTGCCAATCTGGTCCAGGGTCAGCTCCCAGCCGCCCGTGGCATCGTCAAAGAAGCGCTGCGCGACACCGAGCGTGGCCGAGAACGAGCGCCCGTCGTACTCGTAAAAGCCCACCAGCGGCGCGATGTTGCGAAACTCGTGGGCCGTCAGAAACTGCAGCAGCTCGAGCTCGGGGTTGATGCCCGGCTCGAGACGGCGAAACACCTTGAGCACCGTCTCATCACCGAAGATGATCGAGGAGTTGGACTGCTCGACCCCCATCGGCCGGACCGGAGCGTCAGTCCCGAGCGGGCCGGACTCGGGAGCGCGGCTAAACCGGAAGTGGCCTTCGTCGGTTTCGAGCAGGAAGTTCTCCTCGATCCGCCGCAGCAGGTCACGCATCAAGTCGGGATCCGAAACCGCGTCAACGGCGACCAGGTCCCCGGACGCGCCCAGCTGCGTCCGACCGCCGGCCTCGGCTTCAGGCAGGAACGCCACCGGCAGCTGGTAGAGCTCGTGGCTGCCGCTGGCGAACCTGGTCTGGACCAGCAGCAGGATCAGAGGGGGCTGATCTGCGATCCGCGCGCACTCGTCGACGTCGATGGCGTTGATGTGGCGTGACTTGGACGCATACCAGCGCCGGTCCTCGATCCATGCTCCGAGGGCCTCCAGGTCGATCCCGTCGACCAGCCCGGGGCTTTGCACCGGGTCACTCATCCGATCGCCTCCTCGCCCTCTGCCACGAGCTGGAACCAATAGAAGCCGCGCGGGGCCAGAGTAAGCAGATACGAGAGATCACCGATCCGGGGGAAGCGTGAGCGCCCGAACAGTTCGACCGGAGAACGACCCGCATACTCACTGAGATCGAGTTCCACGGCCTGGGCGGAGCGGGCCAGGTTGTGCACGCACAGGACGAGGTCGTCCTCGAAGCGGCGCAGGACGGCGAAGATTCGCGGGTTGGAGGTCGTGATCGGCTCGTAGGTACCAAAGCCGAACACGGGATGCTCCTTGCGCAGGGCGATGAAGCGGTGCATCCAGCGCAGCAGCGAGGTCGGGGTCCGCAGCTGGGCCTCGACATTGACCGCCTGGTATCCGAACACCGGGTCCATGAGTGGTGGCGCATAGAGCTGGGCAAAGTCCGCCCGTGAGAAACCGCCGTTGCGATCTCCGGTCCACTGCATCGGCGTTCGCACCCCGTCGCGGTCGCCGAGGAAGATGTTGTCGCCCATCGCGATCTCGTCACCGTAGTAGAGGACGGGCGAGCCGGGCAGTGAGAAGAGGATCGCCGTCATCAACTGCATCTCATCGCGGCCGTTGTCCAGCAGTGGGGCTAGGCGGCGGCGGATGCCGAGGTTGAGCTTCATCCGGGGGTCCTTGGCGTACTCGGTGTACATGTAGTCGCGTTCCTCGTCGGTGACCATCTCCAGGGTCAGCTCGTCGTGGTTGCGCAAAAACAGGCCCCACTGGCAGCTGTCGGGAATCGAGGGGGTCTGCTCGAGGATCTCGTAGATGGGTGCCGCCTGCTCGCGGCGCACGGCCATGAACATGCGCGGCATGACCGGGAAGTGGAAGGCCATCTGGCATTCGTCGCCATTGCCGAAGTACTGCACGACGTCGGCCGGCCACTGGTTGGCCTCGGCCAGCAGTACGCGGTCGGGGTACTCGTCCTTCATCACCTTGCGTACGCGCTTGAGGTAGTCGTGGGTCTCGGGCAGGTTCTCGCAGTTGGTGCCCTCGCGTTCGAACAGATAGGGCACGGCGTCGAGCCGGAACCCATCGAGCCCGAGATCGAGCCAGAAGCGCAGAACGTCGATCATCGCGTCGCCGACGTCCGGGTTGTCGTAGTTCAGATCCGGCTGATGGGAGAAGAAGCGGTGCCAGTAGTACGCGCCGGCGACCGGGTCATAGGTCCAATTGGAGACCTCGGTATCGGTGAAGATGATCCGGGCGTCGCGGTAGCGCTCGTCGGTGTCTGACCAGACGTACCAATCGCGCTTGGGATTGCCGGGGTCCGAGCGCGACTCCTGAAACCAGGGATGGTCAGACGAGGTGTGGTTCATGACCAGGTCGGCGATCACCCGGATGCGGCGGGCGTGAGCGGCCTCGATCAGCTCGGCGATGTCGTCGACGGTTCCGTAATCGGGGTGAACCTTGGTGAAGTCGGCAATGTCATAGCCGCCATCGCGGAGGGGGCTCTCGTAGAAGGGCAGCAGCCAGATGCAGTCGATCCCCAGCCACTGGAGATAGTCGAGCTTCTCGGTCAGGCCCCGGACGTCACCGGAGCCGTCGCCGTTGGAGTCAAAGAACCCGCGAATATGGATCTCGTAGAAGATGGCGCGCTTGAACCACAGCGGCTCAGCCTCGAACCATTGGCGGGTCTGGGCGTGAGCCTGAGCCTGGGCCGAGAAGGGGCTGTCCCCGGTTCGCGGCTCGCGCGCGAGGAGGTGGGTCAGGGTCGGCGGACCGACACTCATGGCAGGGGAGAGGGAGTGCGCATCAGTTCACGGTTAGCACATGCGCCTGGTGCAAGCCCGGGCTGAGGCCGACGAAGTTGGCCCCGATGCGCCATTGGAACTGCTCGCTGCTGAGCTGGTCATGAACGCTGAAGGTGGGAGGCAGGCCGAGGCTGGCCGGAATCACCGTGATCCCCTCCTGGCGCTGATGCGGATCGAGGTTGACCACGCAGATGACGGTGTCTGACCCGGTCTGCTTGGCGTAGGCGATCAGCGCGTCGTTCGCGGTATCGAGGAAGGTGATGTTCGAGAGCTCCTGCAGAGCCGGGTGCTCACGCCGGACGCGGTTGAGCGTGGACAGCATCGGCAGCAGGGGCCCGTCGAGGCTGCGCGACTTCAGCTCGTACTTCTCGGAGTTCAGGTACTCCTCGGATGCGACCCCATCCACGCCGGCGCCCACATTCTCGAGGTTCTCATAGCCCGAGTAGATCCCGTAGCTGGGACTGAGCGTGGCGGCCAGCACCGCCCGCGCCTCGAAGGCCGGGCGCCCGCCGTGCTGCAGGTACTCGTGGAGGATGTCGGGCGTGTTGGCGAAGAAGTTGGGCCGGAAGTAGTCCTGCTCACCGGAGTGGGCCAGCTCGGACACGTATTCGATCAGCTCCCAGCGGGCGTTCTTCCATGTGAAGTACGTGTAGGACTGGGTGAAGCCGAGCTTGCCGAGATGGCGCATCACGGCGCGCTTGGTGAACGCCTCGGCCAGAAAGATGACGTCGGGGTGGCGGGCATGGACCTCGTCGATCAGCCACGCCCAGAAGGCAAACGGCTTGGTGTGCGGGTTGTCGACACGGAACACGCGCACGCCGCAGTCCACCCACTTGAGCATCACCTCAAGCAGCGCGTTCCACAGCGCGCGCCAGTCGGGCGACTCCCAGTTGACGTTGTAGATGTCCTGGTAGCGCTTGGGCGGATTCTCGGCGTACTTTAGGGTCCCATCGGGCCGGCGATGAAACCACTCGGGGTGCTCGGTGAGCCAGGGATGGTCGGCCGAGCACTGAATCGCGTAATCGAGGGCAATGTCCATGTCCAGCGTCCGCGCGGTTGCGGTCAGCGCGCGGAGGTTCTCCTCGCTGCCGAGATCGGCGTGAATCGCATCGTGGCCGCCGGAGGCATCCCCGATCGCCCACGGCGAGCCCGGATCGGCGGGCCCGGCGATCAGCGAGTTGTTGGGCCCCTTGCGGTTGGTCAGCCCGATCGGGTGAATCGGGGGCAGGTAGACGACGTCGAAGCCGAGCTCGGCCAGCCTGGGCAGCTGGCGCTCGACCCCGGCCAGGCCGTCCCAGGACCGGGGAAACAGCTCATACCAGGATCCAAACCGAGCGCGGAGACGATCGACCTCGATCGTCTGGGCCTGGTCGAGACAGACGAGACCGTGGCGCTCGTGCACGCTCTCGACGGCGGCCAGCAGCGCGTCGCCGAGGGCCACGTCGTGCTTGGCGCTCCCGGGGACAGCCGGATCGCCGAGCTGGCCCGCGGCGTGCTCGAGCAACTGCCGGGCGTCGGCCGAGCGGGCGCGTCCAGCGGCGGCTTGGAGAAGGACGACGCCCTCGGAGAGCTCACCTGCCACCTCATGCTGGCCGGCCTCGACCTTGCGACGCAGCTCATCGCGCCAGGTTCCGAAGACATCGGTCCAGGCCTCGATCGTGTACTCCCAGCGGCCGGGACGCTCGACCGTGAACTCCCCCACCCAGCGCACGCCGCCCAGGTGCGCATCGAGCCGGCGCAGCTCCGATTCCTCCCACGTGGGGTCATGGGGACCGCGATAGCGCACGACGGCGCGGATCAGGTCATGCCCGTCGCGGAACACGTCGGCCTCGACGCGGACGCGGTCGCCCACACAGCGCTTGACCGGATAGCGCCCGCCGTCCACCGAGGGCGTCGCGTACTGGATCACGATCCGGCGCGGAGGCTGGCGGGTCGGATCCTCGTCGGCAGCGTCGGCAGCGTCGGCAGCGTCGGTTCGCCGCGGCGTCGACGCGGTATCAGCGGTCACGGGCAGGCCTGGATGGCGGGGCGGCCACACCCGCAAGGTATCCACCCCGAGCCATCGGGTAAACACCACCGGGTGAAATCATCCCGCCCGCCCCGCGCGAGCGGAGTCCAGCTCCACATCACCTCGCTGCCCGGAGGCCGTCTCGGCCGGGAGGCGTACGCGTTCCTGGACTGGCTGGCGGCGGCAGGGCAGTCCTGGTGGCAGGTGCTGCCGCTGGGGCCGCCGGATCGCTACCGCTCGCCCTACAAGTCGCGCTCGGCGTTCGCGGCGTGGCCGGGCCTGCTGGCTGAGCCTCGCGGTCCGGTCAGTGCCGATGAGATCGCCCATTTCCGCGACCGCCACCGCTTCTGGATCGGCGACTGGGAGCGCTTCGCCGGCCGCGACGCGGTGGCCGATCAGGTTCGCTTCGAGCGTGAATGGACGGCCCTGCGCGCCTACGGAGCCGAGCGAGGGGTGCGGATCATGGGCGACGTGGCCATCTACGTGTCACCGGGGAGCGCAGACCACCGGGCCCATCCTGAGCTGTTTCAGGAGGGGCTGGTGGCCGGCGCCCCGCCTGATGCCTATGCCCGCGACGGGCAGCTGTGGGGCAATCCGCTCTACGACTGGCCGGCTCTGCAGCGCCGCGGCTATCGCTGGTGGGTGGAGCGCATCCGTCGCACCGCTGACCTCTTTGACCTGGCCCGCATTGATCATTTCCGCGGTCTGGTCGCCTACTGGGCGGTGCCGGCTGCGGCGCGCACGGCCCGTGGCGGAACGTGGCGGCGGGGGCCCGGCAAGGCGCTGTTCAGCGCGATCCACCGCGAACTGGGACCGGTGGCGCTGGTGGCCGAGGACCTGGGGGTCATCACGCCGGCCGTCGAACGCCTGCGGCGCGAGGTCGGGCTGCCCGGCATGCTCGTGACCCAGTTCGGTCTTGACCCCGATGATCCGTCGAGCCCCCATCGCCTGGCCAACCACACGGCCGACCGGGTCGTCTACGCCGGCACGCATGACACCGACACCGTTCGCGGCTGGCTGGATTCCCTACCTGATCGCCGCCGCGCGTTCGTGAACTCCGAGTTGCGGCGGCTCGGTTTCGCCGAGCGCCAACCCTGGTGGGGGGTGATCCGGATGACCTTCTCCTCCCCGGCCTTTCTCGCCATGATCCAGGCCCAGGACGCGCTCGGGCTGGGCAGCGAGGCGCGCATGAACGCCCCGGGCACGACAGGGCGCAGCTGGCGCTGGCAGCTGGAGCCCGGAGCCCTGAATCAGGCTCTGGCCCGCCGTCTGCGCGCGGCGACCGAGGAGGCGGGCCGGCTTCCCGGCTGAGCTCAACAGAGCAGGCCGGCCGCCTGCCGGTGCGGTCAGATAGCGGCCCGCAAGCGCCGGTTGCCTGGGGGCCGAAGCGACGTGTAGTGTCGCCGTTTCTTGGGTCGGCGTCGGCGACTAAACGGCTGGGTGGTGGTCGCAGGCGCCTGCGCCTGCGCCGCACTGTTCCTGGCGCTGGTTCTGGCCCTGTCCGGGGCACACGTGGGGCGGTCGGTCGCGCTACCCGCCCCAGTGTCGGCGTGGGCGGCCGGGGGTTTCGTCAAGGCTCCGGGAGGCCGGTATCTGGTTGATGCCCAGGGGCGGCGTCTGCAGCTGCACGGAGCCGACCTGGCGGCCAAATGTGGGGGCGGCGCGCGACCCACTACCGCGGCCGGATCACCCTGCATCGGTCCGGCTCAAGGACCGTACCTCCCTTATGTACTGTCGCCGGTGGCGCGGGACCCGGGGCGCCGCTTCGGCGCCCGTGACGCCGCCGCCCTGGCTCGCCTGGGCTTTGACTTCGTCCGTCTGGGCATCGTCTGGCAGGGGCTCGAGCCTGGCCCCGCCGGCGTTGGGCCCAACGATCCCACCTACTGCTCGCCGCACCGCCTCGGGACGCCGTTTCCGCGGCTTCAGAGCGCCGATCCCTACCGAAGCGCGCCGCTGCAGGCCTATCTGGCCCGCACGGACCGGATCATCAGGTTGCTGGCCGCCGCCGGCCTCCGGATCGTGCTCGACATGCACCAGGACGCTTACGGGTCGGCCTTCGCCGACCCGGCCCGCCCGACGCCGTGGAATGGTGAGGGCGCCCCGCCGTGGGCGACGTGCACCGGTGCCGCCGCGTTCGCGGCGCCGCCCCACTGGATCAAGGCGTACCTCGATCCCGCCGTTGCCCGGGCGACCCACCATTTCTTCGCCAACGATGTGCGCGGGGACCTCCAGCGCCAGTTCGCGCTGGTGTGGCAGGCCGTGGCCCGTCATTACCGCCGCAACGCTGACGTGATCGGCTACGAGGTCTACAACGAGCCCGCTGACTTCGCGGTGACCACCTTCGACCCCGAGCTGCAGTGCTTCTACGGGGGGCCGGTCAACGAACCCCGCTCCTGCGCGGTGAGCGGCGCCCAGGCGCCGGCGACCGGCATCATCGGAGCGATCCAGCGTGCCGACGGCCGCCATCCGGTCCTCTACGAGCCGGCCATCAGCTTCGACAACAACGGCCAGGAGACGATCGGATTCTCCGAGCCGCTGCGTTTTCGTCGCCTGGTTCTCGCCTTCCACGCGTATGGCGCAAGTCCGCCGCAGGTGGTGAAGGACGCTGCTCGGGCGCGGGCCGCCACTCGGACCCGGCAGCCCGGTGGGCCGGCCCTGATCATGGATGAGTTCGGAGGCAGCCGCCACGCCGACCAGGCCGCCGCCACCGCCGATGTGGCCGCTCGTCTAGGCATCTCGTGGAGCTACTGGTCGGTGCTCCAGTTGCACGACCCGACCGGCAATCCGCGCGAGGCCCTGCTGGGCCAGCAGACGCGGCGTCCTTCTCGAGGCAAGGCGCGTGCGCTGGCGGTCGCCTACTGGGTCGCGACCGCCGGCGTGCCCGGTCCGGCGGCCTTCAACCGGGCGACGGGCGCGTTCGTGTACAGCTACCGGGTTGACCGCCGCGTGCACGCTCTGACCGAGATCGAACTCCCACGGTGGGTGTACCCTCGCGGCTATCGCGTCACGGTCCGTGGCGCTCAGGTGGTGAGCGGCAAAGACGCGACGGTGCTCCTGTTGTCGGCCCTGCCGGCGGCGCGCACCGTGACCACCCGCGTCCGACGGCTCAGCGGGTGAGCAGGACGCGCATGATCCGAGCCAGCTCCTTGCCCGAGCGATAGGCGTAGGTCAGATCGCCCCGCAGCCGCCCGTGCCATGAGGTCTCGTAGCGGATAAGGGCGGCCGGAGGCGTGCGAGTCGGGAGCCCGTCTGCGGCCAGCACGGCCAACGCTCGCTCGGCAATCGCCACCTGACCGAACGCGGTCGGATGGACCCGGTCGGCCATGACGTGGTTGCGAGCGCCGAAGTTGCTCAGGTCGACCACGAGCGCGCCCAGCGCGGCGGCGTTGGTGGTGATGATCGCGTTCAGTTCATGCACCTTGGCCCCCGCCCGCGGTAGGCCCAGGCCGAGCGGGGCGGTCAGGGCCAGCGTCCGGTCACAGCGGTCAGCAATGGCACCCAGCGCGTGACCGTGGGCGGCGGCGAACGCGGCGCCGTCCCAGTCGAGGCCGCGCACATCATTGACTCCGATGTACAGGCAGCCGACGTCGTAGCGGGCGGTGGGATCCGCGGCGCGGCGAGCGACGGCCGGAAGTTGCTCGCCGACGACATCACCGACATCGGCGCCGTCGGCCGCATAACCGCTGTAGGGAAGACCAAGGCCACGGGCCATCCACAACGCCCATGACTGCAGGGCCACTCCCCACTGAAGATCGCCGCCGGCGTTGGTGATCGAGTCGCCGAAGGCCAGCACTCCGTGTCGGCATTCGCAGGCGGGCGACACGGCGCTCGAGACTACAACCACTGGCTGCGCTCGGGCCGACAGCACGTGGCGAGCCCGAGTAGTCGATAATCGCGTCGGGTGGAGGCGAGCACCACGCACAGCGACGGCCGGCGAGACATTGAGTGCGCGGCTCAGGATCTGGCCGGGCGGCTGCCCGACCCCCTGGCTGCGCTGGCTCGAATCGCCTTCAACTACCGCTGGTCATGGCTACCCGGGGGCGCCGACCTGTTTCGCTCCGTGGACGCCGAGCGGTTCGAGCTCTGCCTGCAGAACCCGGTCCGACTCCTGCAAGAGAGCCCAGGCCGCGTCCTGCGCCGCGCGGCGCAAGACAGCGCACTGCTTGAGCGTGCCGCCGAGATGGAGGCCGCGATCAACACCGATCTGCAGCGCCCCCCGCTCGAGGTCCCGTATGACTTCGATCATCCCGTGGCCTTTTTGTGCTCTGAGTACGGTGTCCACGTCTCGCTTCCCGTCTACTCGGGCGGCCTTGGCGCCCTGGCCGGCGATCTGCTCAAGGAGGCCTCCGACCGCGCAGTACCGATGGTCGCCGTTGGCCTCATGTACCGCAAGGGCTACTTTCGTCAGCGCATCGACGCTTCGGGCTGGCAGCACGAGTACTGGATCGAGACCGATCCCGAGCGCCTGCCCGCGGCCAGGGTGACCGGCCCCGACGGCGGGCCGCTGACCGTCTCTGTCCCGATCGGCGAGGCCGACGTCACCGCCCGTGTGTGGCGAGTGCAGGTCGGACGAGTGCCGCTGTTTCTGCTCGACTCCGACTGTCCTGAGAACGATCCGCTCGAGCGCTGGATCACCGGTCGCCTCTACGACGGCGACGCGCAGACGCGGCTGGCCCAATACGCGCTGCTCGGCGTGGGTGGGGTGCGCGCGCTGCGGGCGATGGGCTTCGAGCCCGGGGTCATCCACCTCAACGAGGGCCACGCCGCGCTGGCTCCGCTCGAGCTGGCTCGGCGCGAGAACGGCGCCGGTATCGCTCACGCGGTGGACTCGGCCCGGGCCCGGACCGTGTTCACGACACACACTCCCGTCCCGGCCGGCAACGACTCCTATCCCGCCGACCAGATCGAGGCCACCGTCGGTCGCCTGGCCCGCGAGCTCGGCTCTGAACCGAGCGAGCTGGCCGCGCTGGGCCGCGATGAGCCGTCTGATCCGCATGCCCCATTCGGCGTGACCCAGGCTGCCCTGCGTATGAGCCGGGCCTCCAACGCCGTCAGCCGCCGCCATGGCGAAGTGGCCCGCGAGATGTGGAACGGCCTGTGGCCCGATCGCGGGGCCGATCAGGTCCCGATCGGCCACGTGACCAACGGGGTTCACGTTCCGACCTGGATTGGCCGTCACATGCGTGAGCTGCTTGACCGCTACCTCGGTGAGGCTTGGCACGATCGGGCCACCGACCCGGCGACCTGGGCACCGGTCGATGACATCCCGGCAGCCGAGCTGTGGGCGGTCCGTGAGCGCCAGCGGGCCGAGCTGGTCACCTTCGTGCGCCAGCGCAGCGTCGCCGATCGTCTGTCGCGGGGCGATCTGCGGGGCTACGTCGACGCCGCCGCACGGGCCTTTGACCCCGGCGCTCTCACCCTGGGCTTCGCCCGCCGGGTGGCCACCTACAAGCGTCTCGACCTGCTCATCCGCGACCCTGAATGGACGATGCAGCTCCTCGGCGGGGACCGGCCGGTGCAGGTCGTCCTGGCCGGCAAGGCCCATCCCCGGGACGAGGAGGCCAAACGCGCCCTGCAGAGTCTGTTCGGGCTCAAGGGCGCCAAGATCATCGGCGAGCGCGTCGTGTTCCTAGACGACTATGACCTCAACTCGGCTGCCTGGCTGGTCCGCGGCTGCGACGTGTGGCTCAATCTGCCCCGCCCGCCGCTCGAGGCCAGCGGGACGAGCGGCATGAAGTCGGCCTTCAACGGCGGGCTGCAGCTCAGCGTGCTCGACGGCTGGTGGGCGGAGGCCTACGACGGCCATAACGGCTGGGCCATCTCCGGGGATCTCGATTCCGACGCTCAGGCCCAGGATGCGCGTGATGCCGCCGCGCTGCACGAGCTGCTCAGCGGCGACGTTCTGGCCTCCTACTACGACCGGGAGGACAGCGGGGTGCCGACGCGGTGGATCGAGCGGATGCGGGCCTCGCTGAGGACGATCGGACCGCGGTTCTGCGCCAGCCGGATGCTCGCCGAGTACCTGTCCGGGCCCTACGCCGCTCGGTAGGGGTGGCCGTTCTCGCAACGCCAGGCGCGCGAGAAACGACCACAGTGACACGGCAGGCGCTACTGCAGGTCCGACAGCGGACGCGGCGGCGGACCGACGTACCGGGCGGTGGGGCGGATCAGCTTGCCCTCGCGCTTTTGCTCCATGATGTGCGCCGACCAGCCGGCGGTGCGCGCGCACGTGAACATCGGCGTAAACAGCTCCGGCGGAACCTCGGCGAAGTCGAGCACGACCGCCGACCAGAACTCGACGTTGGTGGCCAGCACCCGGTCGGGGCGGCGGGCCTTGAGTTCGGCCAGCGCTGCCTGCTCCAGGGCCTCGGCCACCTCGACGCGAGGGGCATCGATCTCGTGGGCCGCGCGCCGCAGGACCCGGGCTCGGGGATCCTCGGCGCGGTAGACGCGATGGCCGAAGCCCATCAACCGCTGGCCTGAGTCGAGTAGGTCCTTGACGTACTTCTCGGCGTCGCCGGCCGCCGCCACCTCGTCGAGCATCTTCAGCACGCGGGACGGGGCGCCGCCGTGCAGCGGGCCGGACAGGGCACCGACCGCGGCCGACAGCGCCGCGGCGACGTCGGCGCCCGTGGAGGCGACGACGCGAGCGGTGAACGTCGAGGCGTTCATGCCGTGCTCCGCGGCCGAGTTCCAATAGGCGTCGATGGCCTTGACGTGACGGGGATCGGCTTCACCGCGCCAGCGGATGAGGAAGCGCTCGGGAATGGACTGCGCCTTATCGATCTCCCGCTGGGAGACGGGTGGCTTGCCGATTCCGCGGGCCGACTGGGCGACAAAGGACAGGGCCATGACCGACGCCCGGGCCAGGTCGTCCCGCGCCTCCTGGTCAGAGACGTCGATGAGCTGACCGAAGCCCCACTGGGGCCCGAGCATGGCCAGCGCGGACTGCACGTCAACCCGGGGATCACCCGAGTGCACGCTGAGGGAGTGCGGCTCGGCCGGGGGCAGGCCGGGTTGGAGGCTTCCGTCCACGAGCAGGCCCCAGACCTGTTCAAAGGGGACCGTGCCGACCAGCTCCTCGATGTCGACGCCGCGGTAGCGCAGCGCGCCACCCTCACGGTCGGGTTCCGCGATCTCGGTGGCGAAGGCGACTACGCCCTCGAGGCCAGACTGAACTTCGGCTGTTGCGCTCATGCGATGGTGACGCTCCTGTCAGCAAAGACTTGTCGTGTTCGCAAGGCTATCCGGGTAGGCTCTCGCGCCCATGCCTGACCTCTTGCTGCGCTCCGCGGTCAAGCTGGCCGCGCTGATCCGCTCCGGTGAGCTGACCGCGCGCGAGGTGGTGGAAGCATCGCTACGGCGCATCGACGAGCTTGAGCCGCAGATCAACGCCTTCACCCATGTGGCCCACGAGTCTGCGCTGGCTGCGGCAGACGAGATCGCGCCGGGTGATCCGCGCCCCTTCGCGGGTGTGCCGATGGCGATTAAGGACAACCGCCCGGTGGCCGGGATGCCGTTGACGATGGGTAGCGACCTGTTTGCCAACGTGGTGCCGCGGCATGACTCGTTCTCGGTCCGCCGCCTGCGCCAGGCCGGCTTCGTGTTCGTGGGCAAGACGACGATGCCCGAGATGGGCATCCTCCCCACGACCGAGACGCGCCGCTTTGGCGCCACCCATAACCCGTGGCGGTTGGACCGCACCCCGGGTGGCTCCAGCGGCGGGTCCGCGGCCGCCGTGGCCGCGGGCATGGTCCCGATCGCACACGGCAACGATGGCGGGGGCTCGATTCGCATCCCCGCGGCCTGCTGCGGACTGGTCGGACTCAAGCCGGCTCGCGGGCGAGTGTCCGTCGGACCCGACGGTGGACAGAGCTTTCTCGTCACCGACGGGGCCGTGACGCGGACGGTGGCCGACACGGTGGCCGTGCTGGATGTGTTGGCGGGCTACGAGCCCGGGGATGCCACCTGGGCCCCGCCGCCGCCGGCTCCATACGCCGAGCTGGCGGCGCGAGAACCGGGACAGCTACGGATCGGCGTGGCCGTGACCCCGCCGTTGGATGGCGCCGAGGTTGCTCCGGAGCCTCTGGAGGCGGTCCGGCGCGCCGCGGAGCTGCTGGCCGGGCTGGGTCACGACGTGTCTGAGACCGAGCCGCCGTGGTCGGGGCTCGATCTGCTCCCGGACTTCACCCGAGCCTTCGGCCCCCAGGTCTCGATGACCACGCTGATCGGCGGCAAGCTGGCCGGCCGGGAGCCGACCGAGACCGATGTGGAGCCGCTGACCTGGCTGATGTGGGAGCGCGCTCGCGCCGAGGACACGCTGACTGTCCTGATGGCCCAGGCTCGGCTCGAGAGCGTGGCCCGGTCGGTGGTCAGCTTCCTGGTCCAGTTCGACGCCGTACTCACCCCGGCGCTGGCCCGGTCACCGGTGCCGATTGGAGAAATACACGGGCGGGGCCCCGATCCCGAGGGCCATTACCGGCGCTCGGGCGGGTTCACGCCCTTCACGGCCATGCTCAACATCACGGGGCAGCCGGCGATCTCGGTGCCGCTCTATGAGGACTCTGAAGGTCTCCCCCTGGCCGTCCAGCTGATCGGCCCGCCGGCCCGCGAGGAGGTGCTGCTGCGGCTCGCCGCTCAGCTCGAGACCGCGCTGCCCTGGGCTCAGCGCCACCCAGCGCTCGCTGCGGCCTAGTCGCGTCAGCCGACCCCAAGGACGGCCCGCATCGCCTTGGGGACCACTCCCAGCCGCTCGGCGTCGGCGGTGCCCTGGCGCGAGACGAGTGGCACCTCGAGCAGCTGGGCCTCATCCCAGGTGGCGAACGCCGTTGGACCGCCGAACAGCTCGACGGCCGCGAGCAAGCGGCGGGTAACTCGCAGCGGCACCTTGACGATCCGCCGATGGCGGTGAAACGAGCGCAGCGCCGTCTCGACGATCTCGCGATGAGTCAGCGTCTCGGGCCCGGCCAGCTCGTAGCGAGCACCCACCGACCGCTGGGCCGCCGAGCCGCCAGGTAGGGCCGCCAGCACACAGTCGGCGACATCCTCGGCCCAGATGGGCTGGAAGGCCGTCTGACCCGAACCGGGGATGGGCATCACCGGCAGCCAGGCCATCCGGGCCAGCAGATTCAGATACGGGTCGCTGGGCGAGTAGACGATCGACGGCGCGAACACGGTGTGCTCGAGGCCCGATGCGACCACCGCCCGTTCGGCAATGGCCTTGGCCCGCATGAGCCGTGCCGGACTGCGTGTGGAGGCGCCCAGCGTGGAGAAGAAGACGAAGCGCTGCACGCCGGCCCGCTCGGCCGCCTGGACCAGGCGCCAGGTGGCCACTCCGGCCAGCTCCTCGATCGAGCCGCCGGGTTGGTCGCGGATCACCGAGGCGAGATGCACGACGCTGTCGATGCCCCGCAGGGCATGGCGGAACGACAGGTGGTCACCGAGGTCACCGAGGGCGATCTGCACCCTGACCCGCTCAGGTCCCAGGTGCCGCGGATCGCGGACCAAACAGCGCACCGGCGTGCCCGTCGCCACCAACCTCCGCAGCACGGCACGGCCGATCGTTCCCGTCGCACCTGTCAGCAGCAGCACCGCCGGGAGAGTATCGGGCGCAGTTCTGTGCGACCGTGGGGAGGCCGCCGCGCGGTTTTCCTAGAATGCCTTCTCCGCCGCCCCGCCGGCCCCCCCGGAAACGACCACAGAGGTATCCGACACCCATGGCGTACGTAATCGCAGAGCCCTGCATCGGCACGAAGGACAACTCGTGCGTGGAGGTCTGCCCGGTCGACTGCATCCACCCCACGCCCGATGAGCCCGACTACGAGACGGTCGAGATGCTCTATATCGACCCGGAGGAGTGCATCGACTGCGACGCCTGCGTTGAGGCCTGCCCGGTCGATGCCTGCTTCGCCGAGGACCAGCTCCCTGACGAGTGGCAGAAGTACACCCAGCTCAACGCTCAGTACTACTCCAAGTAGCGCGCCACCCGAGCTGAGGGGGCCCGGCCGGCTAGGGCTCAGGCCATCGGGAGTGACATCCCGGCTGGCCGGGGGGCCGCGGCGGGAGCGGGCTCCTGCATGACCGGCAGCTCGATCGGCGACAGCGCGATCAGGCCGCGGGCACCCTGGCTGAGGGCCTGGGCGGCCGGATCGTCGGGATCGGAGAAGACCAGCGGCAGACCGGAGTCCGACTGCTCGCGCAGCGGCATGGTCAGCGGCACCTTGGCCAGCAGCGGAACCTCGAGCTCCTCGGCCAGCAGCTGGCCGCCGCCCTCACCGAAGATCGGGAAGCGCTCACCCGACGGGGTGACGAAGCCCGACATGTTCTCGATCACGCCGGCGATCTCGAGCTTGAGTTTGGTGGCCATCTCGGCCGAGCGCTGGGCCACCTTCTGAGCCACGGGCTGCGGTGTGGTGACGAGCAGGAACTTGGCCTGGGGCAGCAGCTGGGCGAGCGTCATCGAGACGTCGCCGGTGCCCGGGGGGAGGTCGATCAGCAGGTAGTCGAGGACGCCCCAATCGACGTCCTCCAGGAACTGCTGCAGAGCCTTGTGGAGCATCGGTCCACGCCACACGACGGCGGCGTCCTGCTCGACGAAGAAGCCAATCGACATGACCTTGATTCCGTCGTGGGCGCTGATCGGAACCAGCTTGCGCTCCTCGTTGACGCGCGGTCGCTCCGTGCCGACGCCGAGCATCCTGGGCTGGCTGTAGCCCCACACGTCGGCGTCGAGGACACCGACCTTCTTGCCGTTGGCCGACAGGGCCGCGGCCAGGTTGGCGGTCACGCTGGACTTGCCGACGCCGCCTTTACCCGAGCCGATGCAGATCACGTTGGAGACCTGGGCCAGCGCGCCCTCGGGCAGCGCACCGCGGCCGAGCTTTCGCCCCAGCGTCGCCTTCTCGCCGTCAGACAGGACATCGAAGCTGACGTTGACGCCGGTGACGCCCTCCAGCCCGCGCACAGCGGTGGCGACGCCGGTCTGGAAATGGCTGCGGATCGGGCAGCCGGCGGTGGTGAGCGAGACCATCACATCGACCACCCCATTGGCGTGTATCTCGATCGATCGCACCATCTCGAGCTCGACGATGTCACGTCGCAGCTCGGGGTCGATCACGCTACGGAGGGCTTCGGTCACCTGGTCTCTGGTCGGCATGGGATTCATTCAAGCAGACCTGCTCGGGCGGTCAGATGGCTTCTGGCCCGGGCGGCCGGCCGACGGTGAACCGTTTTCAGCGCGACGCGGTCAAAGGGGGTGCGATCGCCGGAAAGCTCACCGCAATCAAGGAGAAGTCATGCGAGCGTTCACACGTCTCGTCGTACGCCGGTTCCGGACTCCCCTCAGCCTCGGGCTGGCCGCCGCGGCGGCCCTCGTCCTGCCGGGAACCGCGCTGGCCGCCGGCCCCGCCTCGGCGGTGATCGGCCACGTCTATCTGGACGACAACCCAGCCGGGCCCAACACGATCGCCGGCTTCGCGCGGCACGGTGACGGTTCACTCACCGCGCTCCCCGGCTCCCCCTTTGCCGCTGGGGGCCTGGGGACCGGCACGGGGCTGGGATCGCAGGGCGCCATTGCCCTGGCTGATCGAGGGCGATATGTCCTGGCTGTCGACGCGAGCAGCAGACAGATATCCGTGCTTCGCGTCCGACGCAACGGCTCGTTGCGCCGCGTCGAGGACGCCCCGGTCAGTTCCGGCGGCACTGATCCGGTCAGCATCGCGGTCAGCGGATCCCTGGTCTATGTGGCCAACGCCGGTCCGGGCGCCAGTAACTACACCGGATTCGTCCTGCGCAGGGGCGGTCGGCTGCGGCCCCTGTCGCATTCGACGGTGGCGCTACCGGACGGGTCGGGTCCGGGTGATGTGCTCTTCAACGGCGACAGGACGCGGCTGGTCGGCGTCCGCATCAACTCATCCCTGATCGACAGCTTCAGCGTCGGTGTCGACGGGCGTCTGCGGCCGGCGCCGGGCTCGCCCTTCCCGGCTCAGGGCTTGGGGCCGTTCGGCAGTGAGTTTCGCCCCACCAATCCCGACCAGCTGTTCGTGAGCAACGCGCACAACGCTGGGACGGGGACGGTGTCGGCGTTTACCGATGCGGCCGACGGGACGCTCTCATCGATCGGAAATTCCCCGTTCAGCGACGACCAGGTCGCGCCGTGCTGGGTGACGATCACACACGACGGGGAGCATTTGTTCGCGGTCAACACCGCCTCAGGCTCGATCTCGAGGTTCTCGATCGCGTCCAACGGGGCACTCACACTGCTGGGCAGCACTCCGGTTGGAGCCAGCGGTGGCCTCGGGGCGACGGATGCCGCGGTGACGCCCGACGACAGCCACCTGTATGTCAACGAGAGCCGGATCGCCGCGGTGGGTGAGTTCGCGCTCTCCGGTGGTCACCTGACCGAGCTGCCGGGATCGCCGGTCGCGCTCCCCGCAGGATCGGCTCCGGCAGGGATCGCGGTCAGCTAGCCGGAGCACGAGGCGGATGCGGCGCGGTCGATCTGCGAAGCTCGGAGTCGTTCCGACGGTCGCCGTGCCGCACCGCCTCTTCCCTCCGGGGTCTGACCAATAATGAGCACCGTCCTGCACAGGGCCCGTTTCCGGCGAGATCACCGCTGGACGCCGGGCCGCATGTCTGCCTACCTCGAGGGCGACCTCACTGAGCGGGCACGCCACCGGCTGCAACGCCACGTGCGTGAGTGTGCCGAGTGCCAGCGGGTTCTCTCCAGCCTGCAGCGCATGCTCGACCGGTTGCGGTCCGTCTCCGCGACAAGCCCCGCTGGGGAGGCACCGGATATCACCGCGGCTGTCCGGCGGAGGCTGAGCGAGCGGCGAACCGAGTGATGGACTCCGCCGGCTCCGAGGTAGCGCTTCTGACCCGGGCACGCGCGGGTGACGAGGACGCCTTCGCCGCGCTCGTCACTCTCCATGCCGCTCGGCTCTACGCAGCGTTGCGACAGTTCGGGCTCGACGCCGCCGAGGCGGAGGACGTTGCCCAGGAGGTCTTCCTGCGGGCGTGGCGGGGTCTGAAGCGCTTCCAGGGCCGCGCTCAGTTCTCGACGTGGCTGTACCGGATCGCCTTCAACGAGGCCCAGCGGCGCATGTCCCGGCGACCGCCGGTGCCGGTGAGCGCCGCGCAGTCACACGAGGACCCGGTCACAGCCCTGCCCCAGGCCACGGGCCTTGGCCCCGAGGCCCAGGCGCTCGATCACGAGTTCACCGCGATCCTCGAGCGAGCGCTGCGCGAACTTCCTTCCGACTGGCGCGCCGCGGTGGTCCTGCGCGACATCCATGGCCTCTCCACCGAGGCCGCGGCGGAAGTCGTCGGGATTCGCCAGCTGTCCTTCAAGAGCCGTCTGCATCGCGGCCGGATGCAGCTGCGCGCCCTCCTCGCCCCCTACCTCGAGCTTGATCGCAGCTAGGCGGGGCGGCGATCATGGCCCCGAACCCGGATTGCCGAGGAAGAGGAGCCGATGATCGAGAACCGCACCATGCCCGCGGCCGGCGTCATGCCGGAGCTGGTCTATGAGGATGTCCCGGCGGCCTGCGAATGGCTGTGCCGGGTGTTCGGCTTCCGGGAGCGCTGGCGTGCCGGCAGCCACCGGGCCCAGCTGGAGATCGACGGAGGAGCGGTCGTGCTCGCCGAGGCGCGGACCGGGGCGCCGGGCGAGCCGGCTGACGGGGTCAGATTCGCGCCCGAGACAACCGGGAGTGTCAGCCACGGGGTGATGGTGCGAGTGATCGATGCCGACGCTCATTTCGAGCAGGCCCGGGACTGCGGGGCCGACATCCTCCAGACTCCGCGGGACTTTCCCTACGGGGAGCGGCAGTACAGCGCCGTCGATCTCGGCGGCCACCACTGGACGTTCTCGCAGTCGATCGCCGACGTGGCGCCCGAGGACTGGGGCGGCGCGTCGGCCGAGTAGCCCCGTGCCCCGCTAGCTAGCTAGCGCACGCGCGGCGCAAGCTGCCGGCCCAAAAGCTCGATGGCATCGAGATCGTCGTGGACAAGCTGCTGGCACATGATGCGGTCCACCCCCGCCTCGCGGATGGCCAGGAGCTGCTCGGTGGCCTCGTCCAACGTGCCCACGATCCAGCCTGACGGCGGATCGGCCAGCAGCTGCGCGGGGTCGGCGCCCATTTTGTCGGCCAGGCGACCCACGCGCTCGCGCAACTCGCCCGCATCGGCACCGGTTACGAGTGCCGTCATGACCGAGAACGGAAGAGGATCGCGGCCCGTCTCCGCGCATGCCTGGTGGATCCGCTCGCGCCGCTCCCCGATCTCCTCCAGGGTGGGAAAGGTGGTGTTGTATTCGTCGGCATAGCGGGCGGCCAGGGCAGCTCCCCGGGGTCCCGCGGTTCCGCCCATGATCAGCGGTGGGTGGGCCTGCTGCACCGCCTTGGGCTGAGCCTTAAGCTGATCCAGGCGGTAATGGCGCCCCGCGAAGGAGAAAGGGCCCTCGGCCCAGGCTCCGACCAGCACCTGCAACTGCTCCTCCAGCACATCCATTCGCGTTCGCAGCCCGGCGAACGGGAAGCCGTACGCGGCGTGCTCGCGCTCGTGCCAGCCGGCCCCCAGGCCGAGATCGATCCGTCCTCCCGAGATGTGATCGGCGGTCACGACGAGCTTGGCCAACACCGAGGGATGCCGGAAGCTGGCGGGCGAGACCATTGTTCCCAACCGCAGCGTGGTGGTCGCGGCGGCCAGTCCGCACAGCGTGCCCCAGGCGTCGAGCGAGCCGCGCTGGGGGTGCTGGCCGTCCAGATTCATGTAGTGGTCGGAGCGAAACAGGCTGGCGATCCCGTGTCGCTCGCAGGCGTGGGCGATGTCCAGCCACTGCGGCCAGGTCACGCCCTCCTGGCCCTCGATCATCAAACACAGATCCATGGTCTGACCCTACCGCTCGCGCGCATGGCGCGGGATCGGAACTGGACGCAGGGACCGGCCCATAAAGACCGACGGGGCGCCACTTTCGTGACGCCCCGGCGGTTGAGGGAGGAGAGGGTGCTGCGTCCGCCGGCGAGTTATGAGGCCGGCGAACCTGACCCGCCGACGGCGCTCTCCGGGGCGCCGCGGCGGGGGAAGCTGCGCTAGGCGATCGGCAGCCGATCAGACGCGTCGGAGACGATCTTCTCGACGCGCGCCCCGAGGGGGTTTGACCGGATGTCGCGCTCGACGCGGCGACGGTTCTGCGTGACCGTGCGCTCGACGCGATTGCGACGCTGGCGCAGATCGCGCTCGACCTTGGTCCGGGTGCGACGCACCTGGCGCTCAAGGCGATTGCGGGCGGTGGCGCCACGGCGCTCGAAGCGCTTGAGCTCACGCTCGACCGACGCGCGAGTGCGGTAGCGATCGGCCAGGCCCTTGACCGTGGAGACGAGATTGTCCCGGGCCAGGAGGCTGGCGCCGACCGGCACGAGCACGGCGCGCTCGGCAATCTGCTGGGCCTGCGTGATGTACACGCGGGACTCAGCGGCGGTCGCGCTCGAGGCCTGACGCGCTGTGGTGCCGGCCGTCTTCGCCGTCCGCTTGGCGTTGCTGCGGGTACTGGCCGTCGTCCGAGCGGCGCCGCGCTTGGCGGTCTTGGCCGTGCGCGTGGCGTTGGCCTTGGTGGTCGTGGCCGACCGGCGGGTCGTGTTTCGCTTACGCGTTGCTGCGGCCTTCTCGCCGCTGGTGTTGCTGGTAGTAGCCATTTTTTTGACTCGCTCCCTGTCGATGGAAGGTATTGGGTGTTCGCTTGCGATGTATCGAACACATGTTTGTAAACCGGAGCGGCAAAGGGGTTACATTCCGGTGATCCCCTGTGGCCAATCTTTATGAGCGCCCCTCCCACCCATTACGCGCACAGCAAAGACGCCAGCATTGCGTACCAGACGCTGGGCGACGGGCCCTGCGACCTGGTGGTGATCACCGGTCCCGCCTCCCACCTGGAGATTCTCTGGGAGGAACCGGGAACCGCTCGGACGTTCCGGCGTATCGCCGAGTTCGCCCGCTTGATCATGTTCGACCGGCGCGGCACGGGTCTATCTGATCCCGCCTCCGGGCCGCCCACGCTCGAGGAGCAGGCCGACGACATGCGGGCGGTGCTGGCCGCTGTGGGTTCCGAGCGGACGGCCATCATCGGGGGCGGCGACCTCGGGCTTTCCGCCCTATTTACCGCCTCGTATCCGGAGATGGTCACCTCGCTCGTGCTCTCTGGAGTGGCCGCGGACGGTCGTCACTGGCTCGACGGCACCGCGCGCGCGGACGTGCTCGAGGCCATTCAGGCCAGCTGGGGGGACGGGGCCCTTGTCTCCCTGTATGCGCCCAGTAAGGCCCACGACCCCGACTTTGTCCAGTGGTGGGGGCGACTGCAGCGCTCGTCGCTGAGTCCGGGAATGGCCCGGCGTCTCATGCAGATGAGCTTGCAGACCAGCCTGCGCGATGTCTTGCCGACTATCCAGGTGCCGACCATGGTCTGCCACGCCAGCGGCGATCGCGTTGTGCCCGTGCGCTATGGGCGCGAGGTCGCCGAGTTGATCCCCGGCGCGCGGTTCGTCGAGTACCCGAGCGAGGATGCCTATGGCTGGACCGACGCTCCGTTTTTGGCCGAGCTGGAGGAGTTCCTCACTGGCCGGCGCTCCGCGCCGCGTATCGATCGCGTGCTGGCCACGGTGCTGTTCACCGACATCGTTGACTCGACCCGCCGGCTGTCGGCCGTGGGCGACGCGCGCTGGCGCGAGCAGCTCGCCGAGCACAATCAGGTCGTGCGCGATGCGCTGCGACGGTGGCGTGGACACGAGGTCAAGACGAGCGGCGACGGTTTCTTGGCCACCTTCGACGGCCCGGCACGGGCCGTGAGCTGCGCGGCGGAGATCGTTAGCGTACGGCCGCTGGGGCTGACCGTGAGGGCCGGGCTCCACACCGGTGAGGCGGAGCTGCGCGATGACGACGTGGCGGGGATCGCCGTCCACATCGCCGCCCGGGTGATGGGCGAGGCCGGACCGGGTGAGGTGCTGACCTCCAGCACCGTGAAGGATCTCGTGGTCGGCTCAGGGCTGCGCTTCGCTGATCGCGGTGCCCACAGCCTCCGGGGCGTCGAGGACGAGTGGCGGCTGTTCGCGGTCCAGAACTGACGAGCGGCTCAGGCCGCGTCGACCGCGGTGGGCAGCGTGCCGTCAAGGCCGGTCCGGCGCAGCCAGGCCGGTGCGTCCTGTAACTCCGGCAGGCTGGGCAGCGCCTCAGGGCCCGAGAACAGGTGCTCGAGTCCGCGGGTGCCAACCTGGGCCACGACCGCGTCGCAGAAGGCCTTGCCCTGCTCATACTGGCGGAGCTTGAGCTCGAGGCCCAGGAGCTTGGCGAACAGTCGGGAAAGCCCGGACTGCGTCTTGCGTCGCCTGTCAAGCGCCTCGCGCAGCTGGGGCAGCGAGGGGAGCAGGTCGGGCGCGACCTCATCCATGACGTGCTCGGCGTGGCCTTCGATCACGGCCATGACCGCCTGCACGCGATCGAACGTTTCCCGCTCTGCCGTGCTGGTGAAGATCGAGACCAGGTCACCGCGACGCAGCGCGCTGGCCACGCGCTTGATCTCGTCTCCCGTGGGCAGGCGCATCTTGCGATCGGCGTCCATGCGCAGTTCCGCCTTGCCCAGCAGCTCCTTGACCAAGCCGGCCACGTAGCCGTGCAGCCAGGGGACACCGTTGAACTGGACGGCGTGGGTGACCTCGTGCAGCGCCACCCAGGTCATGAACTCGTCCTCCTGGGCCTCGAAGGCCCGCACCGCCTGGCCGAGGTTGGGCAGCACGAAGAGCAGACGCGGCGGCGTCACCTCGGTGCTCTCGTCGAGCAGCACGAGCTCGTACTGACCGAGCACGCGCTGGGCCAGATAGCCGAGCACCACGGCGACCTCGGTGGTGACCACGAAGCCGAGCGCGAGTTGCAGGGCGGGTCGCAGCGGCCCCGAGAGCCTGCCGCTGGCCCGATCGAGCACGGGGTCAAGCAGCTGGCGCATGGCCTTGATGTTGGTTTGCACCCACTCGCGCCGCTCGATTCCCTCGGGCGCAGGCAACGGGCGCGCCGGCTGCAGGCCGGTGTAGGCGATCACCCGCCGCTCGGACTCCGCGGCCAGGGCGTTCAGATCGGCCTTGGGAGCTGGCGCATCCCCCGCGCCGGCCACGTAGCCGGCGATCTTCTCGGCCAGGATCCAGTCGATCACACTCGCACCGCCTCGAGCTCGCGCAAGCCCTGCTCCGATCGTGCCGCTACCAGCGGGGAGGAGGGAGTGGTGTCCATCGGCGCGCCGAGCCGGTCAGCGAAGGCCGTGAAGCTGACAAGGCCGCCGGCCTCGCGGACGATCAGCTGGCCGGCGGCGGCGTCCACGCCGCGGGCGCGGCTCAAGGTGACCATGCCGTCAAAGCGCGCCCCCGCCACCTGACAGAGCGTGCTGGCGATCGTGCCCAGAGCCCGCAGCCGGTGCGCGCAGTCTTCGAGGCCCTCGATGCTGCGGGCCACCCAGCGGGGATCGGCGGACTCGATCCCCACCAGCTCGAGCTTGCCGTCCCGGGAGCGGCGCTCGCTGGCGGCCGGGTCCAGTCGCGCGCCATCGCGGAATGCGCCCTGGCCACGGTAGGCCCACCATTGCTCACCCGCGCCGAAGTCGTGCACGAAGCCAAAGGCCACGTCGGCTGCCGTCGGCCCGTCGGCGACGGCGACCGAGAGTGCGTAGTGCAGCGCGTCGCGCTTGGCGTTGAGGCTGCCGTCGATCGGATCGATGATGACCCGCAGGCCGGGGTCCCCATAGTCGATCTCGCCTCGCTCCTCCGAGAGGGCGTGGAAGCGATGGCCCTCGCTGTGCAGACCGTCCAACTCGGTCAGGACAGCGGATTCGGCGGCACGGTCGATGAGCAGGGTCCGGTCGCCGCCACTGCCGCGAGTCCCGGTCTCCCGCGCGCGGTCGGCCGTCTCGGGGGTGGCGGCCAGGAGGCCCTCGAGGCTGGTCACCGACCGCCGGCACGCGCCCAGCCAATCCGCCTTCAGTGCCGTTCGGGTGAGACTCATTCCCGACCTATGCTGTCAGACGGTGAGCGAGGACTCGGCAAGCAGCCCTCAGCGGGGCGAGCTCGATCTGCTCGCGAGCCTCGTCACGCCCGATCACCTGCTGTCTGAACTCGATACGCCCCAGCGGGCAGCCGTGACGCATCGCGGGCGCCGCCTGGTCATCACGGGGGCGGCCGGAACGGGCAAGACACGGGTCATCGAGACCCGCCTGCGCTGGCTGGTGGCCCAGGGCACACCCCCCGAACGCATCGGGCTTCTGGTGCCGACCGGCGCTCGGGCCGCCGCGGCCCGCGAACGGCTCGAGACGGCGCTTGACCTGGGCTACGAGGAGCTTCACGTCCTCACTCCCGCGGGCCTGGCCTCGCTGGTGCTCGACCGGGCGGGCAGCGGCGCTGACCCGACCACCGCCGCGCTCAGCGCCGGCGACCGGCTGGCCATGCTCGTGCAGCGGATCGATGAGCTGTCGCTCCAGCACCACGACTTCGGCGGCCGCCCCAATGCGCTGCTGGCCGGCTTCGTGCGCCGGATTGACCGGCTCAAGGCCGAGCTGGTCACCCCCGAGACGTATCAGCGCTGGGCCAGTGGGCTGCCCGACGGCTCGCCCCAGGGCGAGCTCGAGCGCGAGTTCGCCAACGTCTACGCGGCTCACGAGGCCATGCTGGCCGAGACCGGCGCCCGTGATGCCGGAGACCTGATCGCCGACGCGATCGCGCTGGCCCGGCGGCAGCCGGCTCTCGCTCGTCGCTTTCACCATCTGCTCATCGACGACGCCCAGGAGCTCGATCTGGCGCCTCAGGCGCTGGCCGTGGAGGTTGGCGAACCGGCGCTGACCGCGGCCGGGGATCCGGCTGCCGGCCTGCGCCGCTTTCGCGCTGCCGGGAGGGCGCGCATGGCCAGCTTCACCTCCGCCGGTGCCGAGACGCTCGCCCTCGGCGTCAGTCGGCGCTGCCCGGAGCGGGTCTGGCGAGCGGCTGAGGCGGCGCTCGCCGCGGGCGGCAGTGATGCGCAGCTCAGCGGGCCGGCGGTCGGCGGCGGAGCGGTTGAGTTGTGGCGGTGTGCCAACGAGCGCTCACAGGCTCAGGCGGTGGCGGTGGATATCGAGCGGCTGATCACGCGCGAGGGGGTCGCTCCCGGCCAGATCGCCGTGCTCGTCTCCGAGATCACCCATGAAGGTCAGGCCGTGAGCGTGGCGCTCGAGCAGCGGGCCATCGCCCACCGGTTGGTCGGGGAGGCAGCCTTTTTCCAGCGGGCTGAGATCCGTGACGTGCTCGCCTGGCTGAGGCTGCTGGCCGATCCCACCGACGCGCCGGCGGTGGTACGAGCGCTGGCCCGGCCTCCAATCGAGCTGCGCTCGGTCGACATCGCCCGCTGCACGCAGATCGCCCGCCGTCGCAAGCTCGACATGGTGGGCGCGCTGGCCGCGGCCCTCGAGTCTCCCCAGGTGCCGCCCGAGGCCCGCGAGCGGATCCGGGTGTTTCTCAAGCTCTATCGCGCCGGGCTGTCGGCCATCGACACGCTGCGTCCCGATATGTACGTTCATCGGCTCATCGACCGGCTCGGGCTGCGCCGGCAGCAGCTGTTTGCCGCCCAGGCGGACGTCGTCGAGCGGCTGCGCGCGCTGGCCGGCTTCGGTGAGCTGGCCGCGGCGTTCGTGCGCCGCTCGCCGCAGGCCACCCCGCGGGAGTTCGCCCGGTCGATCGCGGCCGTCGCCGACTTTGGCCTGCGCGAGCAGGAGGAGCCCGAGCTCGCCCGGCCGACCTCGGTCCAGGTCCTCACTCTGCCTGCCGCCGGCGGGCTCGAGGTCGACCACGTGTACGCGATCGGACTGCACGCGGGGATAGCCGCACCGCGCCCCGAACCGATCCCGGATGACCTGCTCACCGAGGCGCTTCCCGCCGACTCCGACGAGAGCCATGTTCTCGCCCTTGGGCAGGCGCTGTACGTGGGTTTCAGCCGCGCCCGCCGCCGGCTGGTCCTCGCCTATCCGCGGGCCAGCGACCGCGGAGGCGCGCTGCGACCGTCACCGCTGCTGGACACGGTGGCGGTTGCGCTCGGAGCGGTGTGGTCTGACAAGGAGGAGGAGCTGTTCGGACCGGCCGAGGCGCTTCACTCGACGTATCGCCTGATGCGAGACGAGCTGCTGGCCGGAACCGCACGCGCCGGCGGCCGGCTCAGTGAGCTGCGCTTTGACACCGACCTCGATGTCTCTCATGCCGTGGTGCGCTACCTCGAGCTGCTCAAGCTGGCCGCGCTCATCGCCCGGCCCGAGGGCCAGAGTGTGGCCGAGTCGTTGCGCGACGTGAACTCGCGCATTCTGCAGGCCGTCACCTCCGAGCAGCGGGAGATCTTCACCTCCTCGGCCCTTGACGACTACCTGCTCGATGCCGAGCGTGACGCCCGCCGTCGCGCTCAGGCCATCGCCGCCCGCGACGAACCGTCGCTGGAGCCGTTTCTGCCCCGGCGCGGGGAAGGGGTGGTGCTGTCGGCGTCAGACATCGACACCTACCGCACGTGCCCGTTGAAGTACAAGTTTGCGCGGGTCTTCCGGATCCCCCAGGAGCCGACCCTCCACCAGCGCTTCGGAATCCTCGTCCACCAGGTCCTGGAGCGCTTCCATGCCCGTGATTCCTCGACCCTGCCCGAGCTGCTGGGCCTGCTCGATGCCGGCTGGCGGCGGGGCGGGTTTGGCGACTCCGAGGAGGAGCGCCAGCTGCGCGGCAAGGCGTCCGCCGCCCTCACCCGCTATCACGAGCGCTTCCAGTCCGAGGACACGCAACCGGTGTGGTTCGAGCGGTCCTTCACGTTCAAGCTCGGGCGCCACCTGTTGCGAGGTCGGGTCGATCGGGTCGACCGGCTGCCGGGCGGCGAATACGAGCTGATCGATTACAAGACGGGCCGTCCCAAGAGCGCCGATCAGCTTGTCGATGACGTTCAGCTGTCCCTATATGCCGTCGGCGCGCGTGAGGCCTGGCGGCTGGACGCCTCCCGGCAGGCCTACTACTACCTTCTCGACGACCAGAAGGTGGCCGTCCCCACCGACGAGCGCGACCGGGCCGACTGGGTCACCGAGGTGGCCACGGAGGTGGCCGAGGGCATCCAGTCCCAGGGCTTTGAGCCGACGCCGTCGTTCGGCGCGTGCTCGATGTGCGATTACCGGCTGGTGTGTCCCGCGGCTGAGCGCTGAGCGCTGAGCGCTGCCCGTCGACCGCTGACCGCTGGCCGCCGAGCGCTGACCGCGGGCGGCGCGGGGGCTTGAGCTGTGAGCCGCCTCGAGGGGGGACGCGCCGGTACAGTCCGCGGCGTGCGTGCGGAGCATCCACGTGCGAGGTCGGGCGTCTTGCTCCTGGCGCTGTGCGCCCTGGTGCCGGCCGCCTGCGGCTCGAGCTCCTCGAGCTCATCCGGTGCGTCCCGTAGCAGCGCCTCGGCGTCCTCCACGTCCGGCTCGGTGTCATCCACGGCCACGGCTTCGTCGCGGGCGGGGGCATCCTCCGGGGCCAGGGTCCATGGGCTGGAGCTGGCGCTGCGCAAAGCGCGCGCCAAGCCGCCGATTTCTGCGGCCAGGTGCCGTCCCGAGAGCGCCGCGCAGCGGTCTCAGTCCCCGTTCGGCAAGACCGGACCGCCGGTGTTTTCTTGCTCGATCACCGCGAGTGGGGCGCCGGTCGCCTACGACGTTCAGCTGTTGCCCAGCGGCTGCTTCGTGGCCGAGCGCACAACATCCGGCAAGGCCATCTACGGCTGCGGAGCCGGGAAAGCTTAGGCCGGGCCGGGCCGCTGGCCTCTAGTAGGCCGGGCCGGGGGTCGTGAACGCTCCCCGCCTAGGCGGGGCCGGGTCCCTGGCCGCCACGCTGGCGGAGGAAGCGCTGCAGGTCGCGGGCGATCGTCTCGCCGGAGGGCAGGGACGTCGGGACGTCGTCACCCTCGTCGCTGGCCGTCTGCTCGAGCCGCTCGACAAAGGCCTGGACGTCGGGGTCGCTCTGCACGGCAACGTTGACCTGGCGCTCGTAGTCGGCGGAGGCCACCTCGAGCTCCGACCCGTCCACGGCCACGCCCACCAGTCCCTCGAGCTTGCGGACCAGCGCGAGCGCCGCCTTTGGATTCGGAGTCGCCGCGATGTAGTGCGGCACGGCCGCCCACAGGCTGGCCGAGGGTAAACCCGCCTGCTGACAGGCGGCATGGAGGATGCCGACGATGCCAGTCGGTCCCTCATAGGAGGAGGGAGCCAGTCCGAGCCGCGCCACCAGCGCGGGGTCCGAGGTGAGGCCGGTGACGGAAATCGGGCGTGTGTGCGGCACGTCGGCGAGGAGAGCACCGAGCGTGACCACAAGCTGAGTGCCGAGCGCCTCGGCCAGTTCGATGACGAGCTTGCTGAAGGTGCGCCAGCGGAAGGATGGCTCGCTGCCGGCCAGGAGGATCAGGTCACGTGGGGCCCGCGGGATCCGCGCTTCGTAGAGCTCGACGGCAGGCCAGACGATCTCGCGTGCCTGTCCGTCGACCATCTTCACGCGCGGGCGCGTGGCCTGGAAGTCGTAGAACTCCTCGGGGTCGATGGTGGCGAAACGACGGGCGCCGAGGGCTGACCCGACGTACTCGATCGCACTCGAGGCGGCGTCGGCAGCGTCGTTCCAACCCTTGAACGCGCAGACGAGGGCGGGGGCACGAAGACCGTCGGGGCGGTGCTCCCATTGCAGTGGCTGCATCCGACTCACCATAGATGATGGGGTGATCGGCCCCTCCGATGAAACCGTGATGGAGATCAGTGCCCTGCGACCCGGCCAGGAGGTGGGCGGGGTGTTCGCCTGCGCCCGCAAGGACCGCCTGATGACGCGCGGCGGCTCGCCGTATCTGGCTCTGGAGCTGCGCGATCGCTCGGGCACGGTGACCGCCCGGGCCTTTCAGAACGCCGATGCGCTTGCCGCGCAGTTCGAGCGCGGAGACGTGGTCAAGGTCCGCGGGCGCGTGGAGCGCTTCCGGGACGAGCTCGTCATGGAGGTGGTTGAGATCGAACGGGTGGCGGAGTCCGCCGGGATCGATCCGGGCCGGTTTCTGCCCACTGCCTACCGGGACCTGGATGAGCTCGACGGCTTCCTGGAGCACCTGGCCGGCGAGGTCTATGACCGTGGCTACCGGGCCCTGCTCGACCGGCTGCTGGCGGATGAGGATCTTCGCGCTGCCTGGCGCCGGGCGCCGTGCACCCGGGGTGGCCACCACGCCTACCTCGGCGGGCTGCTCGAGCACACGGTGGCCGTGGCCACGCTCGCCCATGAAACCTGCCAGCTTCACCCGCGCCTCAACTCCGATCTGCTGTTGTGCGCGGCACTGGTTCACGATCTGGGCCGGACGCGCGAGTTCACCTACGGGGCCGAGATCGGGCTGACCGAGGAGGGCCGGCTCCTCGGTCACCTCGTGCTGGGTGAGCAGCTGATCTCCGAGCGGGCGGATGGGTTGGAGGAGTCGCGGCGGTTGGCGGTGCTGCACTGCGTTCTCGCTCACCACGGCCCGAGCTCGGCCCCGGGTGGCCGGTTCGCCTCGCCCGAGGCGCTGGCCCTGTTCCGCCTCAATGCCCTCGACGCCACCGTGAAGGGCGCGCTCGAGCACGGTCTGGACTGACCGGCCGCTCCCCGGAGACGGCCGGTGAGACCACCCGGCGGCCGAGCGGCCATGCCGCAGCGCCACTTCTCAACCCGCAAACCAGCGGGCGTAGGATCCGCGACGGCGCGGCAGGGGCCTGGTGGCCTATCCGGTCTTCAAAACCGGCAGGGCCGGGTTACCCCCGGCTTGGAAGGTTCGATTCCTTCGCCGCGTCGTGGCTGCAAATAGGCGGGTTTCCGGGGTTTGCATTGGTCTGGTGCTCGGACCGGTGAGACACTGTTGGAGATCGAACCGCTGCGATGACTGGTCTGACCCCCGATATCACCAGCGTTGCCGTCGTCCGCCACGGCTGTTGCGCCTGACCTTCGCCGACGGGCTCTCAGGGGAGGTTGAGGTGCTTGACCGGATGCGCGGGCCTGCCTTCGCGACCGCCTTGACGCCGAGCGGTTTCGCGGCCGTGAGCGTCGACGAAGAGACCGGCACAATCGTGTGGCGGGGCGGAGCGGACCTGGCGCCCGACACGCTCTATGAGCGGGTCAGCACCGGCTTGAGGCCTGAGCAGAGCGCCCCGCGTAGCCGATACACCTCGAGTGGTCGGCCGCTGTCGCTCTCGGACACGGTGACGAAAAAGCACGCGTGCAGGTCCACGGGCGCACTTTTCCTTTACGCGGCCCAACCGAGGAAGCAGCAGTCCGATCATCGTGGCTGGGTTGGCGACCAAGCGGCGGAGTTCTCTGGCGAGCGCAGACCTCGGTCGCTTCTCGGCTTTGACGTGGTATCAGGGCTGCGAGACGGAGGCGAGTCCGAGGAACACCATGAGCGATCGGTTGAGCTGTACGAGCTCGTCGTCGCTGAGGCGGCCGAGTTGCTCGCCTAAGCCGGATCTTGGGACGGTGGTGATCTTGTCAACCATGAGGCTGCTCGGCCGGTCAAGCCCGTTGTTCGGGGTGGACGCGATCTGGATTCTGACGAGCGGGGCGTCGATCTGATTGGTTGTGAACGGGCAGATCGTTACCGATGTCGTCGCGTCGAATCGGTCGTCTTGGACGATCACGACCGGTCGTGGCTTGCCGGTGTATGCCCCTCGAGCAGCGGCCGTGTAGATCTCCCCACGTGTCACGCGGACGGCGCTTGGTCGTCGTCTGCGTCGAGCGGAACCGAAATCGCGTCAACGAACGCTTGGTCCTCAGCCTCACCGTCGCTTGTGGCGATGGCGACGGATTGTCGATGGGCCTCGGCGATGAACTCGGGGGCTCGGACATCCGGAACCCAAATCTGCACCGGGCGCAGCCCCTGGCGGCGGAGACGTTCCCGATGCTGGCGCACGCGATCGCGGGTTGATGACATACAGACCATGTTACATGTAACGCCTGTCA
>JAXDGI010000192.1:0-16503 GCA_034665145.1 Solirubrobacteraceae bacterium | reverse complement strand
TGGCCAGGAACACGACCGTCGCTGCCGCGTCCTCGGGGTCCCCGAAACGGCCGATGGGGATCCGGGCTCGGATGACCGCTTTCTTGTAGTTCTCGGAGTAGTGCTCGGTCTGCTCGCTGGGGAAGGTGCCGAGCACCATCGCGTTGACCCGGATGCCCTTTTCGCCCCATTGAGCGGCCAGGTCGCGCGTGAGCCCGAGCAGGCCGGCCTTGCCGGCGCTGTAGCCCGCGGCGGGCATCTTGGCCGTGGTCAGGGCCATGACACTGGAGATATTGATGACTGAGCTTCCGGGCTGCATGACCCGGCCGGCCGCCTGGGCCATCCAGTAGTTGCCGTTGATGTGCAGATCGATCATCGAGCGGAAGTGCTCGGGCGGGTCCTCGGTGGCGGGGTGGTACTCACCGCCGGTGCCCGCGTTGTTGACGAGAATGTCCACCCGCCCGAACGCCTCCATTGCCGCATAGATGAGCCCCTGGCAGTCCTCAACCGAAGTGACGTCGGTGCGCCGGGCCACGCCCCGCCGGCCGGCTGCCTCGATCAGCGCCTTGGTCTCCAGGAGCTTCTCCTCGCGCCGGGCGCCGATGGCCACGTCGGCGCCGGCCTCAGCCAGCGCCTTGGCGTATGCGACCCCGATCCCCGAGGAGGCGCCGGTCACCACCGCCACCTTGCCATCGAGATTGAAACGGTCCAGGACACCCATGGCCTCTCCTTGCGGTCGCTTTCTCGTTGGCTTCTACCAGCGCCGGCCGGCCACGCTGATCGCGTCGCGGACCGACCCCTGTGTGCTTCTCCAGGCTTGGAGAAGTACACAGGGGCACCGACGCCGTGGCCTGACGATCGGTCCGCCATGGGCGAGGCTGGGAGCATGAGTGGCTCATTGCTGGGCAAGGTGGCCGTCGTCACCGGTGCCGGTCGCGGCATCGGGCGCGCCTGTGCGGTGCGGCTGGCCGCCATCGGCGCCACCGTGGCCGTCGTGGACATCGACCTGAATTCGGGCGCTCGCTACTGCGGCGAGCCCGACGAGCCGACGACCGCGGAGATCGCTGCGATGGGACGCCGCACGCTCGGCGTCCAGGCCAACCTCGCTGACGAGCAGGACGCGCACGCGGCCATGGAGCAGGTCGTGGCCGAGCTTGGCCGGATCGACATCCTGGTCAACATCGCCGGCGGCGCGGTCACGCCCTATGCCCGCAGCCGGCCCAGCCTCACTCCGACCGAGGACTTCCGCACCCTCATCGACGTCAACCTGATGTCGGCCATCCATTGCTGCCAGGCCGTTATCCCGGCCATGCGCGCAGCCGGGGGCGGCGCGATCGTCAACACCTCGTCGACGGCCGCCTTCACCGTGTTTCCCGATGGCTCGAACTCGGCCTACGCGATGACCAAGGCCGCCCTCGCGCACTGGTCGCGCCACCTTGCCGCCGAGGTCGGGCCGGATGGCATCCGCGTCAACATGATCGCCCCCGGGATCACCCTCACCGGCCGCGTCGTCCAGGAGTCCGCCCAGACCGGCTACGCCGACCGCGCCGCCGAGGTCCCGATGCGGCGCCTCGGCGAACCCGACGACTGCGCCCGCGTCGTCGAGTTCCTCGTCACCGACGCGTCAGCGTTTCTCACCGGCCGCTGCATCCCCGTCGACGGCGGCTGGGTGTTGAACCCCTGCTGAACCGGCAGCCGACCCCGCCTTGAGGGTGCAGATCGGGGAAAAGCTGACGGCACACGTCGGCTTTTCCAGAGATGTACCGCTAACGTGGCAGCCTGGAGAAAAGCCGAGCCTGCGATTCAGGTTTTCTCCGAAATGCACCGTCTCGGGCCGTAAGCAACGACAGCCAGCCGCGGTGCGGAGTTGGGAGGCCGGCACGTAGTCGTCGGCCGCCGGCGTGCTCCGGGGCACTCCGCGCTTCCCCTTCCCCTCGGTTGCTGCCGTTTGCCCGTGGCCGAACCTTTCAGGAGCCCGAACCTCTCAGGAGCTCGACACGCCCGCCGGCTCAGGCGCCGCCGGAGACGGAGCCGCTGCCTCGGCCGCAGGCTTGGAGGACCCGCGCAGGTCAAACAGTTTGCCGGCGATCCGCCGCAGCTGGAGCTCATCGGACCCCTCGGTGATCCGGTAGCGGCGGTGGTGGCGGTAGATGTGCTCAAAGGGCAGGTGCCGCGTGTAGCCGACACCGCCGTGGACCTGCATCGCCCGGTCGGCCGCCCGGCAGGCCAGCTGGTTGCCGCGGTAGTTGACCATGGAGACCTTGTCCGAGACGCTCGTCTTGGCCTCGGTCGAGGCGGCGTCGCCGGCCTGATCCATCATCCAGGCGGTTTTGCGCAGCGTGTTGCGCAGGAACTCGGCGTCGGTCTGCAGCTCGACGAGTTGCCACTGGATGCCCTGGTAGTCGGCCAGTGGCCGGCCGAAGATCTGGCGCTCCTTGGTGTAGGCGATGCTGCGGTCGATGCAGAACTGGGCCGCGCCCAGGGAAGAGGCGGCCTGGCGGATGCGGTTCTCGTGCACGAACAGCTGGGCGCAGTCGAGGCCGTGGCCCTCCTCGCCGAGCATCGCGCTGCTCGGCACCCGCACATTCTCCAGATGCGTCTCGGCGTGGTCTGAGGGCATGTTGAAGCACCAGTGGTAATAGGGCACCGTCATGCCCGGCGCGTCGCGGGGCACGATGAACGCGCTGATACCCGCCGCCTTGCCCGTCTGCCCCGACGTGCGGGCGAAGACGATGTTGGCCGCGGCCACGTCGATCACACTGTTGAAGCGCTTGGCGCCGTTGATGACCCAGTCGTCGCCATCCTGGCGCCCGGTCGTCTCCAACCACGTGGCGTCGCTGCCGTGGTCGGGCTCGGTGAGCCCGAAGGCAAGGTGTATTTCCCCATCAACGAGGGGCCGCAGATAGCGCTCCTTCTGCTCCGGCGTGCCGTACTCGTGCAGGACAAGGGCAAGCGGCTCGTTGGCGACCACGGAGGCCTCGTGGGAGAGCTCGGCATGGAGGCCGGGTCCCCGGTGGGCGAGATGCTCGCGGATGATGGCCATGGCCAGATTCGAGCCGTCCTGGCCGCCAAGTGCGGCCGGAAACGGATATTTGTAGAAGCCGGCGGCGATCGAGCGGCGCCGGGCCTCGGCCAGCATCTCGCGCCAGCGCTCGGTTGGGATCCCGTCCCGCTCGACGTCGGTGCGGGTGAACTCTCGCCGGTGATCGAACAGCTCAGGGTTGGCCCGCTCGAGTGGCTTGAGCTCGGAATCGATGAAGGCGTCGATGTCAGCAATCAGCTGCTCGACGTCCTTCGGGGTACTCGTCCACTCCACGGTGCCACCGCCTTATCGGTCTCTCGTCCGTGCCGACGATAAACCCTGTCTGTTCGCCGGTCGCCAGCGACCATAGGCCAGCGTTGCTCACGTCGGGTATGGCCTCGGGGCAAGGCGCTGTGGCTTTTTCCAACCGGCCGCGAGCCGGCACGCCGCCTAGGAGTACAGTGCCGCGATCTCCCCGGAGTAGCGGCTGAGGATGTTGCGCCGCTTGACCTTGAGCGACGGCGTGAGCTCATCGCTGCCCGGCGTCCACGAGTCAGCCAGGATCGTGTAGCGCTTGACCTGCTCGATCCGAGCCAGGGTGGCGTTGGCCGCGTCCATCGCCCGCTGCACCTCGGCCTGGACCTCAGGCCGCTGGGCCAGCTCCTCATGGGACCCCTTCAGCCCGCGCTGCTGGGCAAAGTGCAGCAGTGCCTCCTCGTCGAGCACGAGCAGTGCGGTGAGGTAGGGAAGACGATCGCCGATCGCCACCGCCTGAGCGATGAGCGGTGACTGTTGCTTGATCCGCGCCTCGACCATGGCTGGCGGAATGTTCTTGCCCGCCGAGTTGATGATGATCTCCTTCTTGCGATCGACGATCCGGTAGTAGCCGTCCTTGTCCTGCGCGGCGATGTCGCCGGAGTGCATCCAGCCCTCCTCGTCGACCGCCTCGCGGGTCCGCTCGGGATCGTGGCGATAGCCCGAGAAGATCGGACCGCGGACACAGAGCTCGCCATCCTTAAGCAGCTTGGCCTCAAAGCCGGGCATGGGCACGCCGACGGTTCCGATCTTGATCCTGTCGACCGGGTTGCACAGCGACATGGCGGTCTCGGACATACCCCAGATCTCGGTGACGTTCAGGCCGAGGTGGGCGAAGCTTTCCAGTGTGTCCTCGCGCGCCGGGGCCGCGGCGGAGCCGAGCCACTCGGCGTCACCCAGACCAAGCCGCGCGCGGACGGCGTCACGCGCGCTCCGGCTCGTCTCGCCGCCGAGCATGGAGTCGATGGCCGCAGCCAGTTTCTCGTAGATGCGCGGCACCCCGATGAACCGGGTGGGGCTGACGGCGGCCATCGCCTCAGCCAGTCGCTTGGCGTTGCCGACCGTCGTCACCGTGTAGCCGAGGCCGATCTGGCCGTAGTGGCTGAACCAGCGCTCGAAGAGGTGCGCCATCGGCAGATAGGAGAGAACCTTTCCGTGCGGGCTGGCCGGCGACAGGGTGTGCACATTGCGCACGTTCTGGATCAGCGCCCGGTGGCTCCACTCGACCCCCTTGGGCTCTCCGGTGGTGCCCGAGGTGTAGATGATCAGCCCGATCGTCTCGGGCGTCACCGCCCGCCATGACGCTGCGAAGTCAAACCCGTCCGGAGCCGGCCGGGACTCGACTTCGGCCAAGGTCAGGTCGCCTTCGCCGGCGTCGTCGCCGATGACGACGATCTGCTCGGGCACCCCGATTTGCTCGCGGACGGCGGCCAGCCGGCCCGCATACTCCGGCTCGGTCACGACGACACGGGCGCCCGAGTTGTGCATGAGCGGGCTGATCTGCTCGGGCGGGTTGGTGAAGTAGATCGAGAAGGGGCCCGCGCCCAGATGCACGAGCGCGGTATCGACGAGATAGAACTCGGGCGTGTTGGTCAGCATCAGGCCGACCGCGTCGCCCGCGGCCACGCCGATGGCAGCCAGACCGCTGGCGATCGACTGGACCCGCGCGCCGTAGTCAGCGAACGTAATCTCGCGCTCCTCACCGAGGGCTCGAAGTGCGACCCGGTCAGCGTTGGCGGCGATCGTGGCCTGAAAGGCGGCACACAGAGTGGGCTGGCTGAGCGCGTGCTCGATGGCCTGGGCGGGCGTTACCTGCCTACCGTCGGCCAGCTGGATCTCGGTCACTGCAGCCTCCTCTCACCGGGTGGATTACCTGGCACGCACGATGGTGGCGGACGCGGGGGTGCGGCGCCATGACTCCAACTGAGGTTCTTGCTCTCCCCTTGTGAGGAGCCGCCTCCGGACGCTCCACCGACCGGGGCCGTGCTCGCCATCGAGGGGGTGAAGGGTTCCCGCGATCCCACGTCACGCTTTCTGTACGTCTCCACAGACCAATGCGGCCGCGACAACTCGCGTCCAAAGTGAACGTTCGCTAACATCGGCCGCCCGAGACGGCGCGTCCGCGCCGCAGAGGAGGAGAGGGCAAGTGCAGTTGCAGACGATGCGCACCGAGGAGCCCGTCCCAGGCGTCCTGCTGATCACCCTGAACCGGCCCGAGCGCCTGAACGCGCAGACCAACGAGATGTTTGGTGAGCTCGAGCGGCTCGGCCTTGATCTGCGCGATCGCCACGATCTCCGCGCCGTGGTCATGACCGGGGCCGGCCGGGGCTTCTGCGCCGGCTTTGATCTCGACGACGCCGGAGGTCTGTCTGACCTCGGTGCGCTGGGCATGCTGCGCCAGCAGGAGCTTGCCGCCCGGGCCCTGCTGGCCATTCGTTCGGCGCCGATGCCGGTCATCGCCGCCGTCAACGGGCCCGCCGCCGGTGGCGGGATGGCGCTGGCCCTGGCCGCCGACATCCGCATCGGCACCCCCGCGTCGCGCTTCAACGCCGCCTTCGTGCGCATCGGCCTGTCCGCCGGGGACCTTGGCACCTCCTGGCTGTTGCCCCGCCTGCTCGGCCAGGGGCGGGCGGCCGAGATCGTCTTCACGGGCCGCATCATCGAGGCTGAGGAGGCCGAGGCGCTCGGCCTGCTCAACCGGCTCGTCGAGCCAGATCGGCTGCTCGACGAGGCTCTGGCGCTGGCCTCGCAGATCGCCGCCAATTCGCCCGGTGGTGTGCGCCTCTCCAAGAGCGCACTGCAGGCCAATATGGAGGTCGCCTCCTATGCGGCGGCGCTCGAGCTCGAGAACCGCGGGCAGGCCCTGCTGACCCGCACGACCGACATGCCCGAGGCGCTCCAGGCCTTCCAGGAGCGCCGCCAACCGGAGTTCCAGGGCCGCTGATGAGAACGAGCGTTAACCAGGGCCGACGGCCCAGGAGGAGCTGATGTCCGCCACCGACACCCTGAGCCTGGAGACGATGCTGCTGGAACGTCCCGAGCCCGGGATCGCCGTACTTACCCTCAACCGGCCCGACCGTCTCAATGCGATGACGATGCGCATGTTTGACGAGCTGATGGCCGTGCCCGTGGCCCTCAAGGAGGAGTTCGACCTGCGGGCACTGATCATCACCGGCGCCGGGCGCGGCTTCTGTGCCGGCTATGACCTGGACAACATCAGCGAAATCACCGAGCTCGGGATCCGTGAGTTTCTCAAGTTCCAGGAGCTGGCCACCGGCGGTCTGGCCGCCATCCGTGGGCTTGGTGTGCCGGTCATCGCCGCCGTCAACGGCGCCGCCGCGGGGGGCGGGTTGGCCCTGGCTCTGGCCGCCGATATCCGCCTGGCCTCACCGCAGGCCCGCTTCAACGCCGCCTTTGTGAAGATCGGTCTGTCCTGCGGCGAGCTCGGCTCGTCGTGGACGCTGACCCGCCTCGTCGGACCGGCCCGCGCGGCCGAGATCGCCTTCACCGGACGCTTCGTCGAGGCCGATGAGGCCGAGCGCATCGGCTTGGTCAATCGGGTCGTTCACGGCGAGGGCCTCATGGATGAGGCCCTGGCCATGGCCGGCCAGATCGCCGCGAACAGCCCCGGTGGCGTGCAGCTCTCCAAGCGGGCGCTGCAGGCCAATCTGGAGATCTCCTCCTATGCGGCCGCGCTCGAGCTCGAGAACCGCGGCCAGGCTCTGCTCACCCGCGGTGAGGACATGCCCGAGGCGCTCAAAGCCTTCCGGGAGCGTCGTCCGCCGAACTTCACCGGACGGTAGAGGCGCGATGCGCACCTTTCGTGACGAGCTCGTCGCCCCGGACACGACCGATTTGCCCGAGCGGTTCTTCGACCGCTTCGTGTTCAACCTGCACCCGGTCGACGCGACGGCTCCGTCGGTCCTGTTCGGCCTCGGTATCTACCCCCCCAAGGACACCGTCGACGGATTCGTCGTCCTCGTCACTGGGTCCGAGCAGCGCAACATCCGCTTCTCCACGGAGCTGAGCGCCACCGACGGCGCGTCCGCCGGCCCGTTTTCATGGCGGGTTCTCGAACCCATGAAGACATGGCACGTCGCGCTCGCCCCCAATCCCACGGGTCTCGAATTCGATCTCCTTTGGCGTGCCCGCGCGCCGGCCTGGTTCGGCGAGGTTGCCGTCCGCGGAGGCGACACGGTCACGGCCGCCTTTGACCACCTGTTCCAGTCCGGGCTCTACGACGGCACGCTGTCGGTCGACGGCGAGGCCCATCAGATCGACGGCTGGTATGGGCAACGCGACCGATCCCGGGGCGTGCGGACGATGTCCGGGGGACAGGGCCTGCACATCTGGTATCAGGCCCAGTTCCGGGATCGCTGCGTCGGGTTCCTGCTCGTCGAGGACCGCCGGCAGGACCGGCTGCTGCTCGAAGGCGCCGTGATGCACGTGGACGGCAGGCTTGACCCGATCATCGATGTCGCCCACGATCTCGACTTCGACGACCAGCTTGACCTGCGCGGGGGTCGCGTCAAGGTCATGACCGAGGACGGCACGAGCTATGTGATCGACGCCGATGCCGGCGCCGGGGGTGGCTATATGGCTGGAGCCGGCTACGGCGGCCATCATGGCCAGCCCGCCGGCCGCGACCACCTGGAGCACGACATCTACCCACTGGACGGCACGGTCTCACCCCGCAGTCTCGATTCGTCACTGACCGACCGTCTCGCCTCCTTCACGTGGGAGGGCCAGGCGGGTACGGGGATCTTCGAATTCGCCCTCACCCGGAGCCGCAGCTACGCCTACCAGCCGACGTTGGGCAGGGGGGTGACAGCGTGAACGATCCCAGTGCCCCGACGGTCTTTGCCGACACCGACGACCTGCGACACCGGGCACCTGAGGGGCAGCGGATGCGCGACAGCCTGTTCTGGAACCTCATCGTGCCCGAGGAGCAGCTGGCCATGCAGGTCTATCTGTTTGTCAATCACCGCGGGCGCAGCGGCTACAACGTATGCGTGTGGGGCGGGGACATGGAGCCCGTGGTCGAGCAGCACCTGGGCCAGGTCGGCCCCGAGGCCGATTTCGACGACTGGGAGGACGCCGGTCTGCGCCTGCGCCAGCCCGTGGTCCGTCGCAGCGCCGAGCTGGGCTACGACAGCGACCGCATCCATCTCGAGTACGACTTCGTCGCCCTGCACGACGCCTTCAGCTACCGCCAGAACCCCGGGGGCCTGCCCTCGTGGTTCGCGCAGAACCGCTTTGAGCAGGCGGGACGCATCGAAGGCGTGCTCGAGGTCGCCGGCCGCCGGATCGAGTTTGAGCGCATCGCCCATCGCGACCACTCCTGGGGCCCGCGCAACTGGGGCTATCCGCAACACTGGAAGTGGCTGCTCGCCCACACCCCGTCGGGCCGGGCCCTGAACGGCTTCGTGTGGATTGCCGAGGGCGAATGGGGCTTTAACGGCTACGTGCTGCGCGACGGAGTGCCCGTGGCCATCGACCGCTTCACCCGCCAGCACGCGCAGTACGACGACCGGATGGACCACACGTCCCTCGACGCTGAAATTGTCGACGTCCAAGGTGCGACGACGACACTGACCCTGAGCTCGTTCGGAATGGTGCGCATGCCTCACGACGATCCCTTCGGGACGATCATCATGGAGGCCGGTTGCCGCTCAACGATCGACGGCGAGGAGGGCGGGGGCCAGTTTGAGACCCACTGGCCGGTGCACTACCTCGAGCATCTCGCCGCCGCCCGCGCCGCGTGATCTGGGACTGGACCGAGAACGATCGGGCGCGCCTGGGCGCGTTCCTGTCTGCACGCGGAGTGCTCTCCGGGCCGGTCACGACGCGGCCGATCGGCGACGGGCACGCCAACCTCACCTACCTCGTCTCAGACGGGGAGCGCGAGGTCGTCGTGCGCCGCCCACCGCCGCCGCCGATACCCAAAGGCGCCAACGATGTTCTGCGCGAGGCGCGCCTGATTGCCGCGCTGGAGGGCACGGGCGTCCCGGTTCCCGCCGTTCTGGCCGTGGGCCAGGTGGGAGATGTGTTCGACGTGCCCTTCTACGTCATGTCCTTCATACGCGGTGTGGTCTTCACCGATGCCACCCCGCCTGCCCTGGCCTCACCGCAGGTTCGCCGCGAGCTGGCCGAGGGCCTGATCGACACGCTCGTCGCTCTGCACGCCGTCGACTGGCGGGCGCGCGGCCTGGAGGATTTCGGGCGCCCTGAGGGCTTCAACGCCCGCCACGTGCAGCGCATGACTCGCTTGGTCGCCGATGGGGATGGGACGCCGCCGCCGCGTTTCGCTTCCGTCGCCCAGTGGCTGGCTGACCAGGTTCCGGCCGAGTCCGGAGCGGCCATCCTGCACAGCGATTACCGACTGGGCAACGTGATGCTTGCCGCCGAGCCCCCCGGCCGCGTATTGGCGGTCCTGGACTGGGAGCTGGCCACACTCGGGGATCCGCTGCTTGACGTCGGCTATTTCCTGGCCTCGTACCCGGAGGCCGGCGCGCCGCGTACGCCGACCGAGGACTTCGGAACCGCACTGCTCGAGGAAGGGTATCCCAGCCGGGCGGAGCTGGCCGAGCGTTACGCGAGGGCTACCGGGCGCAACCTGGAGAACCTGGGCTGGTACACGGCCCTGGCTCAGTACAAGCTGGCCGCGCTCTATGAACACTCGCACCGTCGCGCCGCGGCCGGCGTGGGGGATCAGTACTACGCCGACCCTGGGCTCGTGCCCCGCTTTCTCGACGCCGCGCGCCGTTCGGCCGGTCTCGCTCAGGCTCGCGCCGCTGCCTCCTCGTAACCGCGCTCAGCGCTGCGGCGCCGCCACGTCGTAGAGGGCTTCGATCTCCGCCGCGTAGCGCTGGTTGATCGCTCGCCGGCGCACCTTCATGGACGCGGTGACGAGCTCGCTGCCGGGGACCCACGGCTCATCGACGATCCGGAAGCGCTTGATCTGCTCGACGCGGGCCAGCGTACCGTTCGCCGCCTCCATCGCCCGTGACACCTCGGCCTGGACCTCGGGGGCCCGGGTCAGCTCGGCGAAGCTGCCCTCGAGTCCCTTCTCGGCGGCGAACTGGCTCACGAGATCAGGATCGAGCGCGAGCAGAGCCGTGTTGTACTTGCGCCCGTCACCGATGACGGCCACGAAGGCGATGAGCGGAGTCTGCGACTTGATCGCGCCCTCGATGTATACCGGCGACATGTTCTTGCCCGCCGAGTTGATGATGATGTCCTTCTTGCGGTCGACGATCTTGAAGTAACCGTCGTCGTCGACGCTGGCCACATCGCCCGTGTGCATCCACCCCTCATCGTCGAACGCCTCGCGGGTGCGCTCGGGGTCGTTGCGGTAGGCGGAGAAAATCGGGCCGCGGATCATCAGTTCTCCGTCCTCGGCCAGCTTTGCCTCGACCCCCGGGGTCGGTTGGCCAACTGTGCCCACCTTCACGCGCCCCGGCGGATTGATCAGGGTCAGCGCCGTCTCCGACATGCCCCAATTCTCGATCAGCGGCAACCCGAGGCTGTTGAACAGCTCGATGATGTCCACCCGGGCGGGGGCTGCGGCCGAGCCCAGGTACTCGGCCTGGTCGAAGCCGAGCGCCGTGCGGGCCGCCTCAGGGTCTGAGCCGACCATCGCCTGCGCCGGCTCGGCGAGCTTCTCGTAGATGCGGGGGACGCCGAAGAACCGCGTCGGATGCACCTCGCGCAGGGCGTCGGCGAGATCGCGCGCGTTGGACACGCTGGTCACCGTGAGGCCGTAGACCATCAGCCCGTAGTGGGTCATGAACCGCTCAGCCAGGTGGGCCATCGGGAGGTAGGAGACCATTCGGCCCACGGGGCTGACCGGGATGAGCTGATGGAAACCGCGCAGGTTCTCCATGAGCGCATGGTGTGTCCATTCCGCGCCCTTTGGCTCGCCGGTCGTCCCGGAGGTGTAGATGAGCATGCCCAGAGTGTCCGGCGTCACCGCTTGCCACTCGGCCTCGAAGTCGAAGTCCGCCGGCGGCTCGAGCGCTTCGAGCTCGGCCAGCGTCAGATCGCCGACGCCGCGTTCGGCGTCCACGACGACGATCGTGCCCAGCAGGTCGGGTCGCTCGCTGCGCACCTGCACGAGCACGGGGGCGTAATGCGGCTCGGCGATGACCACCGACGAGCCGGCGTTCTCGAGGATGGGAACGACCTTCTCGGCCGGATTGGAGTTGTAGATCGAGTACGGCAGCGCCCCGATGTGCAGCGCGGCCAGATCCACGAGGTGAAATTCGCTGCGGTTGTCGAGCATCAGCCCAAGCGTGTCGTTGCGTTTCACCCCGAGGGCGATGAGACCCCCGGCGAGGTGGCGCACTCGCTCGGCCATCTTCCCATAGGTAATCTCCTGAGTACGACCAAATTCCCTCAGGGCGGCCCGCTGGGCGTTGGCAGCTGCCGTGACCTGAAACGCCGCGCACAGGTTGGTCTGCGCGAGCGCTTCGTCGATGGCCGCGGCCGACCGCGACGAGCGGTCGGTGGTCGTGGACGTCATGTGAAACCTCAATCCCTCCGTCCAGCGAGTGGACGTCGCTGATAACGATCGTTAACGTAGCGAGCGTGGAGCGATCTCGCAACCGCGAACCGCCGCCGGTTGGTGGTGTGACGCAGGTCGCGCCGGATATCTGGCGGATCCTCCTGCCGACACCGTGGCCGGTGGGCCCGGTCAATGCCTACCTGATCGACGATGATCCGCTCACCCTGATCGACACCGGCGCCTGGGATACGCCGACCGTGACGGCGCTCGAGTCGGGACTGCGGGCCTGTGGCTACGAGGTCGCCAACCTGGAACGGATCGTGCTCAGCCATCAGCACATCGACCACTGGGGGCTGGCCCCACACCTGGCGCAGCGCAGCGGCGCCGAGATCTGCGCGCTGGCCGAGCTCGCGCCCTGGCTGGCCGCGTATCCCGGTTCCCTGGCTCGCGAGGATCAGTTCGCCGACGACCTACTCGAACGCCACGGGGCCGACCCCGCCGTGTCCGGTGCCGGCGTATACCGGGGCGATGCCGACTACGGCGCCTCGGTCCACGTCACCCATCGGCTCAACGACGGCGACGTCCTCGAATTCTCCCACCGGCGGCTGATCACCTTCCATCGCCCGGGCCATTCCCCGTCCGACACGGTGTTCTGCGACCTAGAGCGAGGGGCCATGATCGGCGCCGATCACGTGATGCCCAAGCCCTCGGTGCCCATTCTCTCGCCCCCCTTGTCCGGGCCGGACGTAGCGCGGCGCCCACGTGCGCTTGCCGACTACCGCGCGTCGCTGACCGCCACCCAGGCTATGGATCTCGATCTGATCCTTCCCGGCGACGGTGATGTCGTCACCGCGCCGCGCGCGGTCATCGCCGAGCGGCTGGCCGGCTATGACCGGATGACCGAACGCGTCCAGGCCGCCCTCGACGACGAGCCGCACACGGCGATCGAGATCGCCGCTCAGGCGCGGCGCCGCATCACTGTCGCCTCCGCCTTCTACGTCCTGTGCGACACGCTGGGCTACCTCGATCAGCTGCTCGACGCCGGCGCGGTGGTCGAGGTCCAGGACGACCGGGTCAGTCAATTCGCCCGCGCGTGACCCCTCCCGAGGCCATCCGGTAGTGGTTAACGGTGCTGAACGTGCGCATGATGCTGCGGACGTGCGCAGGCGACCGTGGAGTTCCTCCGTCCCTACGTCGAGGCGAGGGCGCACAGCGTGTCGATCACCGGGCGGGGCCAGGACATTCCCACCATGATCGAGTCAGTGGCCGAGGCCCGTCGGCTGCTCACCGATGCCCACCCGTCCCCAGCGTGACCGCGGCGGATGGCTGAATCGCCCCCCTCCCTGGGCATCGGCCCCGAGGCGATGCGCCTCGACGGCCAGGTGGCCCTGATCACCGGGGCGAGCCGGAGCATCGGGGCGGCCATCGCCGCCTCCTATGCCCGCGCTGGTGCCGATGTGGTGATGGCGGCGCGGGGCGCGGCGGCATTGGAGACGACCGCGGCCGGGATCCGCGCACAGGCGCCCGAGCGCCGCGTGGAGACATTGCGGACCGATGTTCTGCAGAGCTCGGACCTCGAGGCGCTCGTGGCCCATGCTGTGACGACCTTCGGGCGCGTTGACACGCTGGTCAACAACGCCTTCAGCGCCGGGCTGACCGAGAACAGGGATGTGCTCGAGGTCTCCGATGAGACCTGGGACGAGGTGCTGCTGGCCAACCTTCGCGCGCCCCTGCGGCTGAGTCGGGCGGTCGCGCGCACGATGCTCGACTCCGGCCGCGGGGGGAGCATCATCAATCTCATCTCGGGGTCGGGTCTCCTGCCCAACAGCGCGCCCGGTCATCGACCGGCCCCGACGATGGCGCCTTACGGGGTGAGCAAGGCGGCCCTGTGGATGCTGACCCGCTACCTGTCGGCCGAACTGGCTCCACAGATCCGGGTCAACGCGCTGTGTCCCGGCCTGGTCTCCGAGCAGGGTGGCATGCGCGACGCGGAGCCCTACGAGCGACTGCTGCGCCTCGGCGCCGTGCCCATGAACCGGATCGGGCGCCCCGAGGAGATTGCCGGCGCCGCCGTGTACCTGGCCTCGCCCGCGGCCTCGTATACGACCGGGGAGATGCTGATCTGCAACGGCGGGCGGCCGTGGTGAGCCCGGCCCACGCCCGCTCCGCGGTCTGTGGGAACCGACAACGGGGGCCCTCGACGGCGATGGGACCCGCGCTCACCCGGCGCTAGCGTCAGCCGCACGGTGGGCGAACGGTGGGCGAACGGTGGTTGATGCCCGGAGGACACGATGAGCTGGCCTCACCTATGCGACATGCGCTGGACGCCGGAGCAGATCCAGAGCTACTACGCCAGCGGGATCTGGACCCCCCGGGGCCTCGATGCCCTGCTCGCCGTTCACGCCGCCTCCCGCCCCGACCGCCTCGCCTTCGCCGACGAGAGCACCGAGCTCACCTGGTCAGCGCTCGAGATACGCGTCCGGGCTCTGGGCGCGGGGCTGATCGCCGCCGGGGTTGCCCCCGGCGACGTCGTAGCCGTACGCATGGCCAACTCCGTCGATCACGCCGTCATCGTCTACGGCGTGGCCGCCGCCGGGGCGGTGGCCTTCGAGCTGCCGCCGGACTCGAGCTCCGCGCAGGTCGGGCACGCGCTGTTGCGATCCCGCGCTGTGGCTCTGTTCGCCGACGCCGAACCGACCGAAGGTGAGCGCACAGCGCTGTCGGGCCCGGCGTTGGTCGCCTGCGGCTCGGAGACCGTGGCCGCGACCGGCGTGCCGGACGACGTTGAGCTGCCCGGCCAGCATCCGGACGACGTGGCCGTCCTGGTCGGGACCTCGGGAACGACCGGCACCCCGAAGATCGTCATGCGCACCGCCAACGCAACGCTGGCCATGGCCCGCAACGTCGTTTCGCGCACCGGGGTCGGCGGCGAAGACGTGGTGCTCGTCGGTGCACCACTCAGTGGTGGCATTGGCTACATCAACGGCCTGTGCACCGCGGCCGACCGAGGGGCCACGATGCTCGTGCCCCACGCCAACGACCCCGCGACGTTGTTTGCCTTCATCGAGCGCTACCGCGCGACGGCGCTGCAGACCGTACCCACGATCCTGCGGCGTTTGCTGGCGGCTCCCCAGGCGGCGACCGCCGACGTGAGCAGTCTCGGGCTGGTCCAGAGCGGCGGTGCCTACCTGCACGCCCACACCGCGGCACTGATCGAGAGCCGGTTTGACTGCCACGTGATCAGTGCCTATGGGGCTGTCGACCTGGGCACGCCGTCGATGGTCGACGCCCACCACGACACGGCTGAGCATCGCCACGAGACGGTCGGTCCTTTCTTCCCTGAGGCTGAGGTGGCGTTGCTCGATGAATCCGGCGCCCGGGTTCCCGACGGAGAGATCGGCGAGGTTGTGATGCGCGGACCGAATACGGCGCTGGGCTATTTCCAGGACCCCGAGGCAACGCGCGCGCTGTTTGACGAGCAGGGCTGGGGCCACTTCGGCGACCTGGGCCGCATCGATGAGGACGGATATCTGCGGATCGTCGGACGGCTCAAGGAGATCATCAACCGCGGTGGCAAGAAGCTCAGCATCGACGAGATCGAGGGCAATGTGCGCGGCTTCCCCGGCCTGCGTGACGTGGCCGCCGTCGGCTATGCCGATCCTGACCTCGGAGAGCGCTGCGCGGTGGTCGTCGTCACCGAGCCGTGGCTGAAGCTGCTGACCGTCGCCAAGCTGAGCGCCTATCTCAGCCAGCGCCGCGTGCCCAAGACGCTCTGGCCTGAGCGGGTCCAGACCGTCGACGAGCTGCCCCTCTCCCCCCAGGGCAAGGTCCGCCGGCGCGAGTTGCGGGAGAGGCTCGAGCGACCGACGGCATGATGAAGGCCGCCGGCGACTGAGGCCGACGGCAGCGCGCGGCTGCGGCTACACGGTGCGCTGGGCCTTGCTGGCCGCGCTGGCCGCCTTGGCCGCCTCTCGGGCCTCGGCCCATTCCTCCTCGGTCATCGCGTTGAGGCTGGCGAACGTGCCTGGACCGGCCAGCTGCTGGCCGCCATCCATGGCGATCGTCACGCCGGTGAGGTATGGGCAGGCGTCGGAGAGCAAAAAGATGTTGAGGTTGGCTAGCTCCTCCATCGTCCCGAAGCGCTGCATGGGGACGTTGTCGGCCGAGGTCGAGCCGCCGGTCGAGCTCCTGTCGGTCGGGTTGAGCATCGACCAGGCATACTCGGTAGGGATCGGGCCGGGGGCGATCGCGTTGAGGCGGATGTTGTAGCGCCCCCACTCGGCGGCCAGTGACATCGTCATTCCGTGAACCGCGCTCTTGGCCATCGCCGAGGGGACGACATAGGCCGAGCCGCTCCACACCCACGTCGTCAGCGTGGAGATCACCGAGCCGGGGAGGCCCTCGGCGATCCAGCGCTTGCCCAGGGCGTGGGTGGTGTGAAACGAGCCGTCCATGACCGTCGAGGTCACGGCCCGGAAGGCGTTGGCGCTGATGTCCTTGGTCTGGGCGATGAAGTTCGCCGCTGCGTTGTTGATCAGACCGGTGAGGGGACCGTGCTCTGACCAGATCTCATCGATGGCCGCCTCCACGCCGGCGGCGTCACGCACGTCAACGGTCTGCACGTGGGCGCTCTCCGGGTGACCGTTGGAGATCTCCCGGGCCGCCTCCTCGAGCACCGCCT
>JAXDGI010000191.1:0-12481 GCA_034665145.1 Solirubrobacteraceae bacterium | reverse complement strand
GGTTACCCGGTCCAGCCCAACAAGGCCATTGTCGGCCGCAATGCCTTCGCGCACGAGTCGGGCATCCACCAGGACGGCGTCCTCAAGGAGCGCTCGACCTACGAGATCATGGACGCCACCACGGTTGGCCTGGATGCCAACTCGATCGTGCTCGGCAAGCACTCGGGACGCCACGCCCTGCAACAGGCGCTGTCCGAACTCGGCTTCGAGCTCTCCGGGCAGGGGCTGGTCACGGCCTTCCGGCGGTTCAAGGAGATCGCTGATAAGAAGAAGCAGGTCACGGCCATGGATCTCGAGGCGCTGGTCACCGACGAGCTGCGCCAGGAGATCGCCGGCTACACGCTGGAGTGGTTCGAGGTCGAGGCCTCCTCGCGCCGTCCGCCGCACGCGACCGTGGCCGTTCGCGGACCCGATGGTGAGGAGCTGGTGGGCTCGTTCACCGGTGACGGCCCGGTTGATGCCATCTTCCATGCCATCAACGCCGCCACCGGGGTCGACGCCCGGCTGCGGGAATTTCGGGTCGATGCCGTCACCGGCGGTCAGGACGCGCTCGGCGAGACCTCGGTCGTGCTCGAGCTCGCCGGTATCACCGGCTCGGGCCAAGGAGTCTCAACCGACATCCTCGAGGCCGGCGCGCACGCCTACGTCCGCGCGCTGTCCAATGCCGTACGCCGCCAGGGCGCGCTGGCTGCACTCGACGCCGATGGTGCTGCCGTGGTCGAGCCGGAGGTCGTCCGGGCTCCCTGACCCGTGCCGCCGGGCACGCACCCCGCTCCGGACCGGGGGTGCGGGCTTGAGGTGCCCGCTTCCGGGTCGTCTCGGAATGCCCGCCCGCCTGTGGATGCGCGTTCGAGTGGGCCCCGTCCTCGGCCGCAGTCGGCATTGTCAGCGCGCCCCCCGGCCGGCGGCCGGCGGCGGCACATTTCGACCTTTCCGCAGCGGATTGCCGGGGGTGGGTGACGCACGTGCCGTATTCCCCACCAATCGCACGCACCTCGCGAGAAACCGGCTGGCGAGGTCGATATGTGCCGCGGGCGGCGGGCAATGCCACAGCGGGCGGCGGGCAATGCCACAGCGGGCGGCCCGCAATGCCGCAGCGGGCGGCCCGCAATGCCGCAGCGGGCGGCGGGCAATGCCACAGCAGGCGGCGGGCAATGCCGCAGCGGGCGGCGGGCAATGCCGCAGCGGGCGGCGTGCGGACGCGCACGGCAACTGGGGACGAAGCGCCCGGAAGCTATGAGGGCGCCCCGCACGTCACATGGTCAGGCGAACCGAGAGCGCAGAGCTACCAGCGTCCCCGGTCAACCGCGACCAGCAGCCCCTGCCGGTAGCCGGCGGCCAGCACCCGGCCGCGCGGCTCCTGATCCATGAAGTTCGAGCCCATCGCGGCGGCGCATTCGGCGTTGGGCGCCACCGTGCGCACCGCTGCGCCGCGCCGGCGCAGGGCGAGGCCCTCAATCGAGACCGCCGAGCGGGCCACGTTGCGCATGACCGTGAGCAGGGCGTGGGAGGGGGCCAGGCTGGCCGTCGGGTTCAGGCACAGCACGTGGGTATCGCGCCCGGCCGGGGCCGCATCGAGGTTGGTCGGGCTCCACACGCCGCCGTCGACATAGTCGCGACCGTCGATCGTCACCGGGGCAAACAGCCAGGGCACCGTGCACGAAGCCTCGACGGCCTCGGCCACCGTGGCCCGGGGGGCACCGGGGCTTCCGAACACGACCCGCCGGCCCGACTTGCGGTCGACGGCGGTCACCCGCAGGCGACCGTCAAAGCGCGCCCCGGACTGTGCGATCTGGTCGCGGAGCTGGGCCAGGGTGTCGGGCGGGCGGGGGAGACCGCGCAGCAGGAGGGAGCGCACGACCGCCCCCCCGGGGGCGGCAACGCCGAGGGCGAGCGGGGCAAAGGCCGAGCTGGCGGCCAGCGCGAAGGACCCGGCCCGCCGCGCGGCACCGATTGCGGCCACGGCCAGACCCCGAGCGGGTTGGGCATCGGAGACCTGGACCTCGCTGCCCACCGACGCCGGCCGGCGCGGCGAGCGCCCGGCGACGAGATGGGCGGCCACGATGGCTCCGGCCGACGTCCCGACGAACGATTCGCAGTCGCGCAGATCAAAGCTTGTGGCGTCCTCGATGCCGGCCAGGACCCCCATCATCCACGCCTCACCTAGAACGCCTCCGCCACCGAGCACGAGGACGTCGGGTCGCGAATGCATGCGCGCAGGCTAGCGAGGGAAAGCCGCGTGCTCGCCGGTGGGCGCCAACGGCTCAGGCGGTGCCGATCGCCATCGTGGCGCTCGCCGCCAGCCTACCCCCGCGGGGCGGAGCTGCAACACCCTCCACTGTACGTGATAACGTACGCGCGTATGCTGGCTGTCGAGCAGACCGCGACTGCGCCCGAAGCCCTCGGAGCGAGGGTGCGAGCACTGCGCGACGCGATGGGCCTATCGCTCCGCGACCTGGCCACCCGCTCCAAGGTGAGCGCGCCGATGCTCTCCCAGGTCGAACGCGGTGAGACCAGCCCCACGATTCAGGTCGCTGCCCGGATCGCGCAGGGCCTCGACCTCCGTCTCTCCCAGTTGCTGCGCCTCGACGAGGGCGGCTCGGTCGAGGTCGTACGGGTCAGCGAACGGCGGGCGGGACCGGCCGGCAAGCGCGGTCACAGCTACGAGATTCTCACCCCACCCCTGCCCGGCCAGCGAGCCGAGCTCTCGCGCCATCGCCTCGAGGCCGGGGCTCAGACCGGTGGTCCGGGTGATCCGCCGATGCACGAGCCGGGCAGCCGCGAGACGGCGCTGGTCGAATCCGGCCGACTGATCCTGCACTGCGACGGGACCGAGCACGAGCTCAAGGCCGGCGACTGCGTCACCTTCGACGCCGACCTGCCTCACCACTTTCAGAACCCCGGTGCCGAGCCGGCGCTCCTCCTGGCCGTTGTCAGCGCCGGGCTGCGGCGAAGCTGAAGACGAAGTCAAAAGGAGACGCCATGCCCGCGAGCCTGTTCGACAAGATCTGGGCGGCCCACGAGGTCGCCCCCGGCCTGCTGTACATCGACCTGCATCTTGTGCACGAGGTGACCAGCCCCCAGGCCTTCGATGGCCTCCGCCTGGCCGGCCGCCCGGTTCGCCGAGCCGACCGCACACTGGCCACGGCCGACCACAACGTCCCCACCGACGGCACGCCGGTGGCCGAGCGGATCCGCGACGAGCTCTCCCGCGTGCAGGTCCAGACCCTGGAGCGCAACTGCGAGGAGTTCGGGATTCCGGTCTTCTCGCTGGGGTCACACCGGCAAGGGATCGTCCACGTGATCGGGCCCGAGCTGGGGGTCACCCAGCCGGGGATGACGATCGTCTGCGGCGACAGCCATACGGCCACCCACGGCGCGTTCGGTGCCCTGGCCGTCGGGATCGGCACGAGCGAGGTCGAGCACGTGCTGGCCACTCAGTGCCTCGTGCAGTCCAAGCCGCGATCCATGCGCATCCGCTATGAGGGCGCGCTCGGTCACGGGGTCACCGCCAAGGATCTGATCCTGGCCACGATCGGCCAGATGGGCGTGTCGGGGGCAACCGGTCATGTCGTCGAGTTCGCCGGCCCGGCCATCACCGCGCTCACCATGGAAGGTCGGATGACGGTCTGCAACATGACCATCGAGGGCGGCGGCCGCGCCGGCATGATCGCGCCCGACGAGACCACGTTCCAGTACGTGATCGGGCGCCCGGCCGCCCCCGGTGAGGTGCCCGACGCCTGGCGCGAGCTCTACAGCGACGAGGGAGCGAGCTTCGACAAGGAGCTTGTCGTCGACGCCGCGGCGATCAGCCCGATGGTCACCTGGGGCACCAATCCGGAAATGGTCGTGGGGGTGGGGGAGAGCGTGCCCGAGCCGCAGTCCGAGCAGGACGAGCGCGCCCTTCACTACATGGGCTTGGACGCCGGCGTGGCCATCGAGGAGATAAGGCTCGACCGCGTGTTCATCGGCTCGTGCACGAACTCCCGGATCGGTGACCTGCGCGCGGCCGCGCAGATGGTGGGCAAGCGCAAGGTGGCCGACGGCGTGTACGCGATGGTCGTCCCCGGCTCGGCCCAGGTCAAGGCGCAGGCTGAGCGCGAAGGGCTCGATGAGGTCTTCCGGGCGGCCGGCTTTGACTGGCGCGGCGCAGGATGCTCGATGTGCCTGGGCATGAACCCCGACATCGCCGAGCCCGGGGAGCGGGTCGCCTCGACCTCGAACCGCAACTTCGAGGGCCGCCAGGGCCGCGGGGCGCGCTCGCACCTCGTGTCGCCTCAGATGGCCGCCGCCGCGGCGATCGAGGGGCGTTTTGTTGACATCCGCAACTGGGAGGCCTAGGCACCATGAAGGCGATCGAGACCATCACCGGCCGGGTCAGCGTCCTCAACCGCGACGATGTCGACACCGACCAGATCATTCCCAAGCAGTTCCTCAAGCGCGTCGAGCGCACGGGTTTCGGGGAGTTCCTGTTCTACGACTGGGCCAAGGAGCCCGGGTGGGAGTTGCCCAAAAACCCGATTCTGGTCGCGGGGCGCAACTTCGGCTGCGGCTCGAGCCGCGAGCACGCGCCGTGGGCGCTCGAGGACTACGGCTTTCAGGCCGTGATCGCCTCGAGCTTCGCCGACATCTTCAAGTCCAACTGCACCAAGATCGGCCTGCTGCCAATCGCCCTGACGCCATCGGCGTGCGCGTCGATCGCCGAGGCGGGGAAGGCCCAGGTCGATCTGGCCGCCCAGGAGGTGCGCTGGCCCGGCGGTACCGCCCACTTCGAGATCGATCCCGAGATCAAGCACCGGCTCCTCAACGGCCTGGACGACATCGCCCTCACCCTCGCTCAGGACGAGGCGATCACGAGCTATGAGCGCGAGCGGGAGCGCACCGGCCCGGTGACCAGCACGCTATGACGCGGGGCCGAGGATGAGCGCGGCGCGCGACTGGGACGCCGCCACCTACGACCGCATCTCGGGTCCACAGCAGACCTGGGCGGCCGAACAGCTCGATCGGCTCGAGCTCGCCGGGGATGAGTACGTGCTCGACGCCGGCTGCGGCTCGGGGAAGATCACGGCCGAGCTCGTCCGACGCGTACCTCAGGGCAAGGTCTACGCCGTCGATGCCGCGCCGTCGATGGTGCGCCACACCGAAGAGGCACTGGGGGACGCGGTGACCGCGTTGTGCCAGGACCTGGCCGAGCTCACCCTGCCCGAGCCGGTCGACGTCGTGTTCTCCAATGCCACCTTTCATTGGATCCCTGATCACAACGCGTTGTTCGCGGCGCTGCACCGCAACCTCAAGCCGGGCGGCCGGCTGCTGGCCCAGTGCGGCGGCCGGGGCAACATCGACAGCTTTCGGCGGCTGGCCGAGGAGGCCGCAGCCGAGGAGCCCTTCGCGCCGTATTTCACCGATTGGGTCAAGCCCTGGAACTACGCCACCGCCGAGGAGACGAGCGCGCGCCTCGAACACGCCGGCTTCACCGACATCTCGTGCTGGCTCGAGGAGCGGCCGACAAGCCCCGCCGAGCCCCGCAGCTTTGTTTCCACCGTATGCCTCGTGCGTCATCTCGATCCGCTTCCGCCTGAGCTGCGTGACCGGTTCATCGACCGGGTCTTGGAGCGCGCCGGCGACCCGCTGGTGCTCGAGTATGTGCGCCTGAACATGTCCGCGCGAGCGCCCTAGGCGTTTGTCGCCTGCCGGGGGTGGGTAACCGCCGAGCTGTCTCGGACGAGAGGAGTGCGCATGTTGTCGCGACCGGTGGGACCCGGGGGGCGCAGAATGGTGTGGGCGGCTGTGCTGACGGTGGTGGCCGCCATGAGCGCGGCCGGTCCACCGGCGGCGGGACGGGTGCGTCATACGATGCCGGCGGCGCACTTGTGGCTCACCACGGCCGACGGCCACGACAAGCTCACCGACATGGGCACGGTGCCATGGACCGGCGCGAGCAGCGGCGCGCCGACGATCGTGGTCGACCCGAGCCGCCGTTTCCAGACGATGTCCGGCTTCGGCGGTGCCCTCACCGACTCCTCCGCGACCGTTCTCTACCGCCTGTCCGCGGCCGCACGCGCCCGGGCGATGCGGATGCTGTTTGATCCGCGCACCGGCGACGGTCTCAGCTATCTGCGCCAGCCGATCGGCGCCTCGGATTTCGTGGCCAGCGCGCCCTACACCTACGATGACATGCCGGCCGGGCAGGCCGACTACTCGCAGCGGCACTTCAGCATCGCCCACGACACGACCGAGATCCTGCCGCTGCTACGCCAGGCCAGGCGGCTGAATTCTCACCTGCAGATCATCGCCACTCCGTGGAGCGCCCCGGCCTGGATGAAGACCAACCACTCGCTGATCGGCGGGCGGCTCATCGATACCCCGGCCATCTACCGGTCCTACGCCTTGTATCTGACCAAGTTCGTCCAGGCCTACCGGGCTCAGGGCGTCACCGTGAACACGATCACCGTGCAGAACGAGCCGCAGAACCACAACCCCTCGGGCTACCCGGGCACGGACATGCCGGCGGCCCAGCAGGAGAAGGTGATCGAGGCCCTCGGCCCGATGCTCCATCACGCCGGCTTGCATACGCAGATCCTGGCCTACGACCACAACTGGTCCGAGCACCCCAATGACATCGCCGCCAGTCCGCCCGACGAGGCCCCGGACATCAACCACTACCCCCAGGAGGTGCTCTCCTCGCCGGCCGCGCGCTGGGTGGCCGGCACGGCGTACCACTGCTACTACGGCGATCCGAGCGCGATGAGCACACTGCACAACGAGTTCCCGAGCAAGACCATCTTCTTCACGGAATGCTCGGGTAGCCAGTCCAGCGATCCGGCCAGCACGTTTTCCGACACGTTGAAGTGGCACAGCCGCAACCTGATCATCGGCTCGCCCCGGAACTGGGCGAAGACGGTGATCAACTGGAATATCGCTCTCGACCCATCCGGCGGCCCCCACGTCGGGGGATGTGGCACGTGCACCGGCATCCTCACCATCGGTCCCGGCGACACGATCACTGCCAACGCCGAGTACTACACGCTCGGCAGCCTGAGCCGGTTCGTGGCGCCGGGAGCGGCGCGAATCGCCAGCACCTCGTTCGGGACGACCGGCTGGAACGGTCAGGTCATGGATGTCGCCTTCCGCAACCCGGACGGGTCAACCGTCCTGGTTGCCCACAACGAGAACGACAATGCGCAGACGATCGCGGTCCGTGAGGGTGACCAGAGCTTCACCTATACGTTGCCCGGCGCGTCCCTGGCCACGTTCACGTGGTCGGGCCAGCCTACCGGCCGTCGCTCGCTGCGTGAGCTTGACCCCTCAGGCTGGACCGCGAGCGCGAACCCCCCCGGCCCGTCTGACCCCTGCTGTCAGAATGACGTGGCCGCCAACGCCGTCGACGACGACGCCAGCACGCGCTACTCGACCGGCACCGGCCAGGCCCCCGGGCAGTACCTGCAGGTGGATCTGGGCCGCGCCACACCCCTGCGGCGGATTGTGTTCGACACGGGAGTGAACACCGGCGATTACCCCCGCGCCTACACGGTCACCGTGAGCCGTGACGGCACGACCTGGAGTCCCGCGACCAGCGGCTCGGGCAGCGGGCAGTTGACCACGGTCGGCCTCTCGGGCGCGCCGATCCGCTTTGTGCGGATGACCCTGACGGCGGCCAGCGGGAGCTGGTGGAGCGTGGCCGACGTGCGCGGGTACGCGGCGGCCCGGTCGCGTTGATTGCCGCCGCCCCTGGTTGATCGCGGGGAGCGAGCGGAGCTTCCCCGCGCGGATTCAGTAGCGTCTCGGGCCGCTTATGTCCAAGCACGTCATTCTGCTTGCCGGCGACGGGATCGGTCCCGAGATCATGCCGCCCGCACTCGAGGTGCTGGCCGCGGTCGGCGCGGACTTCGAGTATGAGGAGCATCTGTTCGGTGGCGCCTCGATCGACGCTCACGGCAGCGCGCTCACCGACGACACCCTGGACGCCTGCCGGCGCGCCGATGCCATCCTGCTCGCGGCGGTCGGCGGTCCCAAGTGGGACACGACCGATCCCGCGAAACCGCGCCCTGAGCAGGGGTTGCTCGGGCTACGCAAGGGACTTGGCCTGTTCGCCAACCTACGACCGGTCAAGCCGCTGCCGGCCCTCTATGACGCCAGTCCGCTCAAGCGCGAGGTGATCGAGGGCACCGACCTGCTCGTGGTCCGCGAGCTGACCGGGGGGATCTACTTCGGCGACAAGACCCGGACGGCCGATAGCGCCTCGGACGCCTGCGTCTACACCCGGAAGGAGATCGAACGGATCACCCGGGTGGCCTTCGCGGCGGCCAAGTCGCGCGTGACGAGCGTGGACAAGGCCAATGTGCTGGAGACGAGCCGGCTGTGGCGCGAGGTGGTGGGCGAGGTGCACCGCGCTGAGTTCCCGCATCTCGAGCTCGAGCACCTGCTGGTCGACAACGCGGCCATGCGTCTGGTCGCTGCGCCGCGCCAGTTCGAGGTCATCGTCACCGAGAACATGTTCGGCGACATCCTCAGCGACGAAGCGGCGATGCTCACCGGCAGCCTCGGAATGCTGCCCAGCGCCTCGCTGGGGACCCAGGATCCGCCGACTCCGGGCGTGTTCGAGCCCGTGCACGGCTCGGCCCCGGACATCGCCGGTAGCGGCCGGGCCAACCCGCTGGCCATGTTCCTATCGGCGGCTCTTCTGCTGCGCCACGGTTTTGCGCTGGAAGCCGAGGCCGCGGCGGTAGAATCGGCGGTCGACGGGGCGCTCGCCGACGGGCTTCGCACTCCGGATCTGGGTGGCAATGCGGGCACCGCAGAGGCCACCCGAGCAGTTCTGCAGCACTTGTAACAACTGGCCCGGGTTGCCAACGACCCACTAAGGAGACCTCGTGGAGAAAGCCGACCTCATCTGGCACAACGGAGAGCTGGTTGCCTGGGAGGACGCCACGATCCACGTACTCACCCACGGGCTGCACTACGGAACGGGGGTGTTCGAGGGCGAGCGGGCGTACGCCACCGAGCGTGGCCCGGGCATCTTCCGGCACCGGGACCATCTGCGCCGGCTGCTCCAGTCGGCCGAGCTCTACTACATGCCGGTCCCCTACACGCTGGACGAGCTCCGCTCAGCGACCCACGAGCTCCTCCGGGCCAACAACCTGCGCGAGTGCTATATCCGCCCGATCATCTACCGCGGCTACGGGCAGATGGGGCTCAACCCGCTCGACTGCGAGGTCTCGGTCTCGATCGCCGCCTGGCCGTGGGGGGCCTACCTGGGTGAGGAGTCCAAGCTGACCGGGATCCGGGCCAAGGTCTCGAGCTGGCGGCGGATCTCCGCGGATTCGCTCATCCCGCACGCCAAGGCCAGCGGCCAATACCTCAACAGCGTTCTCGCCAAGATCGAGGCCACCAAGGCCGGCTACCAGGAGTCGATCCTGCTCAATTCCCACGGCCACGTGTGCGAGGGATCGGGAGAGAACATCTTCGTCGTCAAGGACGGCAAGATCCTCACGCCTCCGCAGACGGCGGGGATCCTCGACGGCATCAGCCGGGCGTCGATCCTCACCATCGCCGGTGATCGCGGCTATGAGGTCGTCGAGCGCGATCTCGCTCGGGCCGAGCTGTTCACGGCCGACGAGGTCTTCATGTCGGGCACGGCCGCCGAGCTCGTGCCCGTGCGCGAGATCGACGACCATCCGATCGGGGAAGGGACCGCCGGCCCGGTCACGCGCGACCTGCAAGGCGTGTTCGAGGCCGCTCTCCACGGCCGTGAAGCGCGCTACGCCGAGTGGCTCGACGTCGTGGAGATGCCCGCGGGACAGGCCGCCCGGGCTGGTGTCGCGGGATCGGGAGCCGGATGACTCGCGCGCCCTTCGTGGCGACGACGCGCGGGTCGGCGAGCGGTACCGAGCGCGGGCCCGTGTGACCCAGATCGAGCTCTACGACACGACCCTGCGCGACGGGATGCAGGGAGAGGGCATGTCGCTGTCGGCCGGCGAGAAGCTCCGGGTCGCCCACCGTCTCGATGAGCTCGGCATCGACCTGATCGAAGCCGGCTTTCCGGGCTCCAATCCCAAGGAGCAGGAACTGTTCGGTCTGCTCGCCGGTGAGGGCTTCGGCCGGGCGCAGATCGCCGCGTTCGGCATGACCCGACGGCGCGGCACACCGGCCGAGGAGGATCTCGCTCTGCGCGGGCTGGCTGATTGCTTTGCCCCGGTCTGCACTCTGGTGGGCAAGACCTGGGGCCTTCATCTGGAGAAGGTGGTCAAGGTCGACGGCGATGAGAACCTGCGCATGATCGCCGAGTCGGTGGCCTTCCTCGTCGCGGCCGGCAAACGCGTGGTCTACGACGCCGAGCACTTCTTTGACGGCTTTGCCGACGATCCGGACTACGCGCTGCGGTGCCTGCGGGCGGCCATCGAGGCGGGGGCCGAGACGGTCGTCTGCTGCGACACCAACGGCGGCACCTTGCCCGAGGGGATCGCCTCGGCGATGGCCACCGTGGTTCCCGCCGTCCAGGGCACCGGCGCGCGCGTCGGTATCCACTGCCACGACGACGCCGGGTGCGGCGTGGCCTGCTCGCTGGTCGCGGTGGGCCAGGGGGCCACGCACGTCCAGGGGACGGTCAACGGCTACGGCGAGCGCTGCGGCAACGCCAACCTCATCTCGATCATTCCCAACCTGCAGCTCAAGCTCGGCCTTCAGTGCCTGACCGAGGATCAGCTGGCCTCGCTGACTCCGACGGCGCACTACGTGGCCGAGCTGCTGAACTTCACTCCCGACCCTGATTCTCCCTACGTGGGTCGCAACGCGTTCGCCCACAAGGGCGGGATGCACGTGGCCGGCGTCACTGCCGACCCGGCCACCTTCGAACACATTGCCCCCGAGTTGGTCGGCAACCGGCGCGAGATGCTCATCTCCGAGCTGTCGGGGAAGGGGACGGTCGTCAGTCGGGCCGCCGACCTCGGGCTGGAGCTCGATGACGCGACGGCGAGCCAAGTCGTCGGGCGGGTCAAGGAGCTCGAGCATCGTGGTTACCACTACGAGGCCGCCGACGGTTCATTCGAACTGTTGCTGCGCAAGGAGACGGGGGAATACGAGCCGCTGTTTCGGCTTGAGTCATGGCGCGCGATTGTCGAGAAGCGGGCCGACGGGCGGGTCGAGACGGAGGCCACGATCAAGATCTGGGTGGGCGGTGAGCGCTTTGTCCGCACCGCCGAGGGCAACGGCCCCGTCAACGCGCTGGACCGTGCGCTTCGCGACGCCCTCGTCGAGATCCACCCGCATCTGCGCGACATCGAGCTGGTCAACTTCAAGGTCCGCATCCTCGATGAGGCCAAGGGCACCGGGGCGGTGACTCGGGTGCTCCTGGACGCCTCTGACGGAGAGCAGGTGTGGGGCTCGATCGGAGTGTCGGAGAACGTGATCGAGGCCTCCTGGGAGGCCCTGGTCGATTCTCTCGAGCGTGGGATGCAGCCCGCGCCGGCCCATGGTGCCGGGCTGCATCGAGCCAACGCGGCCCCCAGCTCGTGACCGCGACGGGTCTGGAGCCGGTCCCCCTGGCCCGTCCGGTGCTCGGGCGCGAAGAGGAGGCGGCGGTGCTCGGCGTGCTGCGTTCGGGCCAGCTCTCGCTCGGGCCCAAACTGGGCGAATTCGAGCGCGCCTTTGCCGCCCGGCTGGGGGCAACGCAGGCCAGCGCGGTCTCCAGCGGCACCGCGGGACTCCATCTCGCGCTGCGCGGTGTCGGTGTCAGCGACGGAGACGAGGTGGTCACAAGCCCGTTCTCGTTCGTGGCCAGCGCCAATGTCGTGCTGTTCGAGCGGGCGCGGCCGGTGTTCGCCGACATCGACCCGCTGACCCTGAACCTCGATCCCGACGCGGCCGCGGCCGCGGTCACCGATCGCACCGCGGCGGTGTTGCCTGTGCACATGTTCGGCTACCCGGCCGACCTGCCCGCCTTCGAGGCGCTCAACCTGCCGATCGTCGAGGATGCCTGCGAAGCCCTCGGTGCCGTTCACGCCGACGGGCAGCTGGTGGGGGCGCGCGGCCATCCGGCCGTGTTCGGCTTCTACGCCAACAAGCAGATCACCACCGGTGAGGGCGGGGTGGTGACGATGGGCGATACGGCTCTCAAGGTACGGATCGACTCCGAGCGCAATCAGGGTCGCGCGCCCGACATGGGCTGGCTCGATCACGACCGCCTGGGCTTCAATTACCGCCTGTCGGACATCGCCTGCGCGCTCGGGCTCGCCCAGCTGGCGCGGTTGGACGAGATGCTGGCCGGACGCGAGCGGGTGGCCGGGCTCTACCGTGCTGCGCTGGCCGGGATCGAGGGACTGTCACTGCCCTGCGAGGACGCGGGGGGCAATCGCCGCGGCTGGTTCGTGTTCGTCGTCCAGCTCCCGCCGGGCGTCGACCGGGACACGACGATCCGGGCGCTCGGGGAGCGGGGGATCCAGTCGAAGCCCTACCTCCCGGCGATCCACCTGATGAGCTACTACCG
>JAXDGI010000190.1:0-2922 GCA_034665145.1 Solirubrobacteraceae bacterium | reverse complement strand
CGGGATGATTAGGCTGCTCGCAGACGACGACGACCTCGTGCCCGCGCTCGGCGAGGCCGTGCGCGAACGCGCTCATGCGGTTCTGGGTCGCCCCGATCTCGGGGGCGAAGTACTGCGAAACGAGCGCGATCCTCACGCTGAGTGAGAGCGAACAGACTCCGCCATCGCGAACGTTGCGCGGGTGACCGCGGCCATGTCGGTGACCGGCCATGGCTGGTGTCCCTCGCAGCAGGCGGCGAGGAACGTGGCGATCTCTCGACCGTGGCCTTTGTCCCTCTTGGCCTCAAGGATCTTGGACCGGCCGCCCTGGTGCAGCGTCAGGGATGAGAAATCCGAGAGAACGCCTGCGCCGGACTCCCCGAGCACCTCGACCCGCTCCTTGGGTAAAGATGGATCGCCAAGGGCGGCATAAATAACCGATGCCACCGAGCCGTCTCCGAACCGCAGTGTCGCTGCGACGTTGTCCTCCATCGGCTCTGAGGCACCCCCGAGGGCCTCGGCGGAGACCACGGTGGGCTGCGAGCCGCAGAGGTACGTCGCGAAATCCACGAAGTGACAACCCTCACCGATGATCCGTCCGCCACCCTCGACAGGGTCATGAGTCCAGTGGGACCGCGGGAGCCGCCCCGCGTTGACACGGTAGGTCACGAGCAATGGCCCTCTGCCGCACAGCGCACCATGTAGCTGTTCGGCCAGCGGGGCGAAGCGCCGGTTGAACCCGACCATGAATATGGGGGCAGTGTCATCCACAGCATTTTCGAGATCGCCCAGCTCAGACTCGTTCAAGGCCATCGGTTTCTCGACAAAGACATGCTTGCCAGCTCGAAGCGCGGCGGCAGCGATGGGAGCGTGGAGATCGTGCCGAGTGGCGATCACCACTGCGTCGACATCACTCGATTCGATGACAGCCTGCGGCTCGGTGGTCGCCAGCGACGCGCCAAAACGCTGCGCGGTGGCGCGGGCGGAGACGCCGGTGCGGGTCGCGATCGCCGTCACCTCGCTGTTTCTCGCTAGTTCGGGCATAAGCACGGTGCGAGCAAAGCTGCCGGCACCGATGATTCCGATCCGGACCCGGTCACGTGACAGCCTTCGCCGTCGCCTAGCGGGAACACGGACGACGCGATCAAGCGCGGGGGGGGCGTGATTCGGATAACGGAGCAGGATTCCTAGGGAGGGCGCATGGGCCTCCAGAAGCTCATACGCCTGTGCCCCGTCCTCTATGTCGAAGGTGTGAGTCGTGAGCTTGCTCGGCTGAAGCTGTGAGGTCGCCATCAGCCGAAGAACCTCTTCGAGGTTCCTACCTTCGGTCCAGCGAACGTATCCGGCGGGATAGTCGACCCCGGCATGCTCATAGGTCGGGTCATACCGCCCGGGCCCATAGGACCGGGACACAACGAGTCTCAGTTCCTTGCTGAACAGCGGCGCCCGAGGTGACTCGATGAGCACGTCACCGACGATCGACACGACAGCTCGCTCGCGAGCCACAGTTGTCGCTGCAGTCAGGGGTGCGGATGACTTTGCGGCGGCTGTAATCAGCACGCCGTCGGCACCGCGTCCTGAGGTGATCCGTCGCGCCTCGGTCTCGAGAGCCAGAACGTCCTCGGTCGCGAAGAATCCGAGCTCACGGGCGAGTTTCACCCGTTCCGGATTCGGATCTGTGCCCAGCGGAACACAGCCGGCGGCGGTGAGCAACTGCATCGTCAGTTGGCCGACTAGGCCGAGGCCAATGACGGCCGCGACATCGCCCAGCCCAATCTCAGCCAGACGCACGCCGTGCAGCGCGATCGCCGCGACGGTGGCATAGGCGGCATCCTCGAGCTTGACGCCCTCGGGCACGCGGGCACACAGATGTCTGGGCACCGACACGATCTCAGCGTGGGACGCTTGCCCCGCTCCGGCGCAGGCGACGAACTCACCGGGGGCGGCCGGGGCTCCGTCACATGCCTCCAGCACCACTCCGGCCAGGCTGTAGCCGAGGGCGTTGGGCTCGCCGAGTCGGCCACGAACTTTTGCGTATGTGGTCGCGAGGCCCTCGGTTCGGGCGGACTCGACGACCTTCTGCACGAGATCGGGTCGCGCCCGCGCCTTTTCGACCAACGACGCCCGGCCCAAATCGAGGACTGCTCGCTCCGTGCCCGCGCTGATCAGCGAGAACCGCGTCGCGACCGTCAGCGCCGCCGGTCGGGAAGCAGGGGCCGGCACATCCTCGACGGATATTTCCCCGGTGGAGACGTTTTGAAGCAGTTGGCGCATAGCAGCAGAATAGGATCAGGAGGGGAACGAGGAGGGCCGGGGTCAGCCGCGCATGATCCTGGCGCTGCATACCCGCCATGTCGACGCTCCGCCCAGCGGCTTCATGTTGGCCAGGATGACCCGCGCCTTCACCGGGCGTTGTATCTGGACCGGTCCGCCGAGCAGAACTCGGCGGGACCCGGTTGACTCGGCGGTGTAATTCTCAGTCGAGAGCCACGTGCTATGGCCACTATCCAGCAGGCCAACCTCGAGGCCGCCGCTTCCAATCTGGGCGGATACGAGTATCTCGTAGGCACCGGGGGCGAGGCTGACCTTGGGCCCGATGAGCTGGTAGGCGAAGGCCGACTCTCCGGTTACCGCGGTGAGACAACTTTTGGCGGGTCGCTTGGCTGAGACCGCCCTGGGCTCGTTGGCCGCACTCGCTCTCCCGGCCGCCGGGCCGGCCACTGCCTTCAGTCCGTCGAACGTCGCCCAGCCGGGGGCGAGCCGGGGCGAGAACACCCAGCGGCGAAAGGTCGTCCCTCCTACCTTGGCAGTCAGCGGTGGTGAGCCGGGGATTGGAGCCGGACCATGCGCCGCTACCGGTGCCGCGACGGCGATGATGACAGCCAGCGCGCCGGCGCACGGCAGCCCGGCCACGGCAATCTCCCATCTGGGGATCGCTACGAG